>CAZMMG010000037.1:0-12609 GCA_964567355.1 uncultured Neptunicoccus sp. | reverse complement strand
CTTTACAGCATAGGTTTTGTTGGAAATCTGGCAGTTCCAAAAAGTATCGATACCGGCGGGGATGATTCGTTGGCGGTATCTTTGTTTATCAATCTGGTGCTACTATCGATCTTTGCCGTCCAGCATACGGTTATGGCGCGGCCGAAATTCAAGGAACTTTGGACAAAAATTATTCCTGCACCGGTTGAAAGAAGCACCTATGTTTTATTATCCAGCGTGGCCCTGATTTTACTGTTTGTCTACTGGAAGCCCATGTCGGGGGTGGTTTGGAATTTGGATGGTACGGCTTTTGGCGGCGTGCTTCAGGGGCTTTTCTGGGCCGGATGGCTTATCGTTTTGACGTCTACCTTCATGATAGACCACTTTGATTTGTTTGGTTTAAGACAGGTTTATTTGAACTTGAAACAGAAGCAATTCAACCACAGGGGTTTTCAGACCTCGTTCTTTTATAAGCTGGTGCGACACCCGATTATGTCCGGGTTTATCATTGCCTTTTGGGCAACGCCTAGCATGACCGTCGGTCACTTGTTGTTTGCGGTTGTAACAACGATTTATATCTACATTGCGGTAAAGCATTTTGAGGAAAAAGATTTGGCCAATTTTATCGGGCCGGATTATATCGCCTACCAACAGGACGTCGGTATGTTTGTTCCCGGTTTGGGGAAAAAGAAATCGTAAACCGGCAAGCCTAGCAAGCGTTCCTAAAACCGTCCTAAACGGCGGATCATGCGGATGGTTTGTTTGGCGGTTTTCGATGCCTCGCCAGCGCTATTCTGTGCCTGTTTTGCTTCGGGGGAATTGGGATCGACGTTTTTGTCGCGGGTGAAATGATCAATGCCTTTGTTGATCCCCATATTAATGCCCTTGCGCATAATGAGGCGGATTATCATGCTTATGATCTGGTTCATCTGAACACCTGCGGTTGGATTGCTTTAATCAAACATATCATCTTGATCGGCATTTTCCAAATCATCTTCATCCTCTGGGCTATCTTCTGCCAGCCCTCCGGGCGCAGGGCGGTTGTCCAGCAGGCCGCTGTCGCGTAATTCCTTGACGCCCGGCAGGTCGCGTTCGCTTTCCAGACCGAAATGATCGAGGAATGTTTGGGTGACGATAAAGGTCACGGGCCGCCCCGGTGTCAGACGCCGCCGTCCCAGTTTGATCCAGTTCAGCTCTAGCAGTAAATCGATGGTGCCGCGCGATACCGATACGCCGCGTATTTCTTCGATTTCGGCACGTGTCGTCGGTTGGTGATAGGCGATAATGGCAAGGGTCTCGATTGCTGCGCGTGACAGTTTGCGGGTTTCAACACGTTCCATTTGCATCAGGAACCCCAGATCTGGTGCGGTACGAAATGCCCATGCATCGCCGACCTTGACCAAATGCACGCCGCGTCCTTGGTAGCGTTTGCGCAAATGCGAAATGGCTTCGGGCACGTCACAGCCATGCGGCAAGCGGTTGGCAATCGCCATCTTCGAGACGGGTTCGGCCGAGGCGAAAAGAATCGCTTCGACCATACGTTCCTGTTCACCCATGGGCGGGGCTTCAAACAGGGTTTCATTTTTCTCTTTGGTCATTCCGGTCTCTTTGTTCTTAACTCAATCGGGGCAAAAATTTCCGACTGCCGTATTTCCAGTTTACCCTCTTTTACCAGCTCAAGCGAGGCGGCAAAGGTCGATGCGGTGGCAGAACGGCGAAATTTCGGGTCGTCACGCCAGCCGTCGGGTAGAAATTGATTCAAATCCCCCCATTCAATGGCGTGGCCGATAAGGGTGCGCATCCGCCCCAAGGCCTGTTCCATGGTGAACATGCGGTCGCGTTCGCTTACGTGCAACGGTTCGAAACTATCTTTGGTTTTGATATAGGCATAGGCCTGCATCAAGTCCAGAATAGTCGCAGTATAGGTTATCTTGCGGTTCTGGCTGACGGTTTCGGGGATGCCGCGCATAAAAAAATCACGACCCATTTGATCTCGGGCCATCAGCTTGGCGGCGGAACGGCGCATGGCTTCCAGCCGTTCCAACTGAAATGCCAGATGCGCGGCCAGTTCTTCGGCGCTAGGCCCTTCATCCGTAGGGTCGGGGGGCAGCAACAGGCGCGATTTCAGGAACGCCAGCCATGCGGCCATAACCAGATAGTCGGCGGCCAGCTCGATGCGCAGTTTTTTGGCCTGCTCTACGAATTTCAGGTATTGCTCGGCCAGCTCCAACACGGATATTTTGCGTAAATCCACTTTTTGGGTCCGGGCCAAGGTCAGCAGAATATCCAACGGGCCTTCAAAGCCGTCAACATCCACCAACAAGGCCTCCGAGGCCACGCGCTCTGCGGTGGTTTGTTCAAACTCGGTGATGTCTTCGGGGGTTGGGCTTGTCATTATGCGGCCTTTCCCAATAGGGGTTGCATTTGCATTTTAGCAGCTTCCAGATCAAACGCATCGGGTGATCCGCGCAACTGCAAGGCAGCTTCGGCGCGGGCCAATGCTACGCCCGACAATGCTGGCGTGGCCTCTGCCACTTCAACCATTTCATCCAGCACCCCGTTGCAGTGCAAAACCACATCGCAACCGGCGTTTATGCTGGTCTGACAGCGATCCGCAACGCTGCCTTGAAGTGCCTTCATCGACAGATCATCGCTCATGATCAGCCCGCCAAAGCCGATGTCGCGGCGTATGGTGTTGATCACGGCGGCGGATTGGGTGGCAGGGCGGTCGGGGTCGATGGCTTCATAAACGATATGCGCGGTCATCGCCATGGGCAGATCGGACAGGTTTTTGAAGGGGAGAAAATCATTATTTTGCAACGTGGCAAGTGGTGTGTTCAGGCGTGGCAAATCGAAGTGGCTGTCCATCGTAGCGCGGCCATGGCCGGGAATATGCTTGATAATTGGCAGCACTCCGCCCGCAAGCAGTCCGTTGGCCGCAGCACGCCCCATGGCGGTTACGGTTTCGGGGCTATGTCCGAAACAGCGGTTTGCGATAATCTCGTGACTGTCGGGGGTGGCAATATCCAGCATCGGGGCGCAGTTCACATCCACCCCAAGCGTGTGCAATTCGGCAGCGATGATACGGTAGCGCAACTCCATCATGTGGGGGCTGGGGTTGCGGGCCACATGGGTCAGCGGCGGCAGCCATTCGATCCATCCGGGGTTGCGCAAACGTTGTACGCGGCCACCTTCCTGATCGATCAGGATGGGGGCATCGGTGCCAACGGTATCGCGTAATTCTGATGTCAGGGCGCGTATTTGCGCTGCATTTTCAATGTTACGCGCAAACAGGATAAAACCCCATGGACGGTTTGCTTTGAAAAACTGTTTTTCCAACGGGGTTAAACGTAAGGTTTCACAGCCGAAAATGCAAGCCGTCGGTGCTGTCATCGTGCCACGACCGGTATGCAGGCAGTGCCACGTGCCAACAGGGCCGAGCAAAGGTTACGGCTTTCCTCAGCCGAGCCAAACCCAATGGCACGCAAGCGGTAGAATATTCGCCCGCCCGATGAGGCGGACTGGATCAGCCGATTTTTTCCGGCCAACAGGTCACTGTGTTTTTTGGTCAGTTTGCCCCATTCAGACTTTGCAACCGCAATGCTGTCATAGGCTCCGAATTGCACAAGTCGGGTGCCAACCGGTACGGTTGCTGCCGGTGCCGCCGCTTCGCGCGCGGCAACTTCGGTTGCGGATTGGATGCTTGCGACAAGATCTTCGGGGCGCAAGTGCGGAACCAGAGATTGCAACGGGGCATATTTACTGGCCGAGATGACGCGGGATTGTTGATCGGTCTCAATGCTTTCAGTTGCAAGGCTCGGGTCCTGTAACGTGGCTGTTGTGGTGGCTTTTACGGCTTTTACAATGGCGGCTTCCACAGCGGGCTGTGCCGGTTTTGGGCGTAACACGGGTTGTGTTTTTGCCAAGGCACTTTGGGCCGCGTCTTCGGCATTTAGCGGTTTCGGTTTTGGCGCCAAAACAACAGTTTCGGCAGGTTTTTGCGCGGCGCCATCAGATTGCACCGCATTAACCGCCAAACCCTGATGATTTGCCTTAACCCCGCCGGGATTGTCGGGCTGAACCCGAGCCGGGCCTTTCATGGCGCGGATAATTGGAATTTGGTTGGGATTTCGAGTACCTAATTGAAATACCCACGTGACCAAACCCACAACCAAAGTGATCGATACAATGGCTCCAAGCCAGTTCAAACCCAGCCGCATCAACCCCAATGGGGCGATATAATCGGTTTGAGTGTATTGTTTTTCATAATTAGACATATGGGTCTGCCTCTTATAGATACACTATATTGTGTATTTTCCTGCTCCAACCCCGAAATATGCTGTTTTTGCTTAAATTATCGCATTTCTTCCATCGGGGTTACCCCCAAAATACCAAGTCCTGCGGAAATAACAACGCTTACGGCCCGTATCAGGCTGATTTTTCCTTGTGAGAGGGCAATTTTATCTTCCTGAAGGAAGCGCAGATCAGTTTCGTCCTTGCCGCGATTCCACAATGAATGGAATTCTGCTGCCAGTTCATAGAGATAAAATGCAATTCGGTGCGGCTCGTTATGTTTGGCGGCCAGTTCCAACAAGCGCGGCCATTCGGCCAGTTTGCGGGCCACGGATAGTTCGGCTTCATGGGTCAGATGCGCATCGCCCGCAGCAATCAGCGCGGTATCACTGACATCGATCCCGGCCTTGTCGGCTTTGCGCAATACCGAATTGATCCGTGCATAGGCATATTGCACATAGAACACCGGATTGTCTTTGGATTGTTCGCGTACCTTGTCGAAATCGAAATCAAGCGGCGCATCGTTTTTACGGGTCAGCATCACGAAACGGGTGACATCCGCGCCAACCTGATCGACCAGATCGTGCAGGGTGATGAAGGTACCGGCACGCTTCGACATTTTGAACGGTTCGCCGTTTTTATAAAGTCGCACCAGCTGGGTCAGTTTGATGTCCAGCGGCACTTTCCCATCCGACAGGGCTGAAACCGCTGCTTTCATCCGTTTTACATAACCGCCGTGATCGGCCCCTAAAATGTCGATCAGCGCATCAAAGCCGCGTTCAACCTTGTTGAAATGATAGGCAATGTCGGGGGCAAAATATGTCCAGCCGCCATCGGATTTTTTTACCGGGCGATCAACATCGTCACCGTGGGCGGTAGATTTGAACAGGGTCTGTTCGCGCGGTTCCCAATCGTCGGGCAGCTTGCCTTTGGGCGGCTCTAATGTGCCTTCATAGATCAGACCCTTGGCATCTAGATCGGCCAGTGCCTTTTCAATCGCGCCGGTGCCGTAAAGCGATTTTTCGGAAAAGAACTTGTCCATTTTAACGCCGATCGAGGCCAGATCATCGCGGATCATATCCATCATCGCCAGGGTCGAAAATTCGCGTAATTCGGCCAGCCAGTCGCTTTCGGGTTTGCCCACCAGCGTGTCGCCGTATTTGGCTTTGACCGCTTCACCGACTGCGATTAGATAATCACCGGGGTAGGTTCCGTCTTCAAATTGCACATCGCGCCCGTTGGCCTCCAAATAGCGCAAATACACCGAGCGGGCCAGCACATCGACCTGTGCGCCGCCATCGTTGATGTAATATTCGCGGGTGACGTCAAAACCGGCAAAATCCAGCAGGCTGGCCAGCGCATCGCCGAACACCGCGCCGCGTGTGTGGCCGACATGTAAAGGGCCAGTGGGGTTGGCGGAAACAAATTCGACATTGACCCGCTTGCCGCCGCCCATAGTGGAGCGACCAAAATCTGCGACTTTTTCAAGAGCTTTTGGAATAACCGACAGCCAGACTTTAGGATCAAGCCGCAGGTTCAAAAAGCCGGGACCTGCAACATCGGCGGTGGTGATACGCGGGTCGGCTGCAAGTTTTACGGCCAAGGTATCGGCAATATCGCGCGGTTTCATATGCGCCGCTTTGGCCAGAACCATCGCCGCATTGGTCGCCATGTCGCCGTGCAGCGCATCGCGCGGTGGTTCGACCGTGACATTCCGGAAATCCAGATCAGCGGGCAGGCTGCCGTCTGTTTGCATTTGCGCAAGCGCCTCTAAAACAAGTGTGTGTATGTCAGCGAACAGGTTCATAGGTTTGGTTCCGGATTGATTTGGCGCGGGAGTAGCATAAAGCATTGCCGCACTCCAGCGGTTATCTACAGTGTTTTACGTGTTCTTGAAAGGCAAACTGATCGGTCATGCCCGCGATATAATCCGCCACAGCGCGGGCTTGGGCGGTTTTTCCCGATAGGGCGGCTTGTCTGTGCGCGGGCAGTAATTTCGGATTGATCATATAGATATCAAACAGGTCGCGCACCACTTTACCGGTTTGTTCGCGCATTTGGTTCACACTGGGGTGGCGGTACATGCGGGCAAACAGGAAGGCGCGAATTTCTTTCAGCTGGGCAAACAGGGTGTCCGAAAACTGCACCACAGGGGCTGAATGGGCGCGAATATCCTGCGCCGAGTGGGGTGCAACAGCGGCAAGGCGGGTCTGGCTTTCGGCGATGGCATCCTGCACCATGATGCCAAAGACCCGGCGCAAGGCCTCGTGCCGGCGGCGTGCGGGGTCAAGGTCTGGATATTTGCTGTCGACCTGTTGGAAACAGCTGCCTACCAGCGGCAACTGAATGATGTCGTCAACCGTAAACAGGCCCGCCCGCAGACCGTCGTCCAAATCGTGATTATTGTAGGCGATATCATCGGCAATGGCGGCTGATTGGGCTTCGGCACTGGCGTAAGTGTGTAGTTCAAGATCGTGTATCATGTTGTAATCATTTAATGAAAATGGCAGATTTCCCGCCACGGGGCCGTTATGTTTGGCAATTGCCTCCAATGTTTCCCAAGTCAGGTTCAGCCCGTCAAACTCGGCATAATGCCGCTCCAAACTGGTGACGACTTTCAACGTCTGCGCATTGTGGTCAAAGCCGCCATATGGGGCCATGCACGCGGCCAGTACATCCTCGCCGTTATGACCAAAGGGAGTGTGGCCCAAGTCGTGGGCCAGAGCTACGGCTTCGGTCAGTTCCACATTCAGCCCCAAGGCGGATGCGATTGTGCGCGCCACTTGTCCGACCTCGATCGTGTGGGTCAGGCGGGTACGGAACAGGCCACCTTCGTGGGCGACAAAAACTTGGGTTTTGTGCATAAGGCGGCGAAACGCGGTGGAATGGATGATACGGTCGCGGTCACGCTGAAACGTTGAGCGGTGCACGGCTTCCGCTTCCGGGTGCAGCCGTCCGCGGCTGTTTTTCGGGTCACATGCAAATCTTGCAAGCATTACTAAAACCTTTGTCTTGTCGCGGCCCAGAACCGCGCTTATATTTACTGTAACACTTATCCCAATTAAAGGCCGCTTGATAGATGCAGCTTACCTTACCCCCCAAAGTTACCGACCGCGCCTTTGCGCGTCTCGCCGAGATTAACGCGGACAGCGGCAGCCAAGCCCTGCGCATCGCGGTCGAGGGCGGTGGTTGTTCGGGCTTTCAATACGAGATCAAACTGGACGACGCGGTTTCGGGCGATGATCTGGTGCTGGAAAAAGACGGACAAAGGGTGTTGATCGACAGCATATCGCTGCCGTTTTTATTCGATGCGGTGATCGATTTCAGCCAAGAGCTGATCGGTGCACGCTTTATTATCGAAAACCCCAATGCCACGTCAAGTTGCGGTTGTGGAACCAGCTTTTCGATGTAAGGGTGGGGCTAAATTAAGCGAGCCCTCCCATGAGTTTTGACATTAGCCTTTTGATCATTGCCGTTGCGCTGGGTGCTATCCTTCAGGTTGGCATCGGCATCGGTTTTAGCATTATTGCCGGGCCGATACTGATGCTGCAACTGGGTACGCAAACCGCAGTTCCTCTGTTGTTGCTGATGAATGTGATCGTCTCGGTTGTGGCCACGCCCGGGGCGATGCCGCGCAAAGACTTCAGGATCATAGCCCTGTCATCTCTGGGCTGTCTTATCGGGGTTGGGGTGGGTATTTTGATCTACAGCAGCCTGTCCGAAACCAGCGTGTTGGCCATTACCGCCACATTGTTGCTGCTGAGTGTCGTGGCCTCGGTTGTGCCTTTACATGCGGCGGGCCGAAAAGCATATTTGCCGATTGCAGGTCTGTCGGGCTTGGCGACAGTTTGGGCTGCAACCCCGGGGCCGTTGATGGCACTGGGGCTGATCCTATCGGGGTATCCGGCGCAGCAAGTTCGAAAAATGGTACAGCCGGTTGCTTTGGTGGCTTACGGCACAGCGTTAGTGCTGCACGAGGTTTCCGAAGGTGACAACATTGCAAGCTATCCACATTTAGTGGCTCTGATTGTGGCCACGATCATTGGTAGTATTTTGGGCCGCTGGGTTGGCCCCAAGATGCCGCAAAAGCTGATCATATCAGGCATTCGTATTGTTTCGCTATTCGCAGCATTTGTGCTGTTTTATCATGCCGCTACTCAACTTTGAAAGAGGTTCAAGATGAACGATATATTCAAAAAACACAGCAAGTTTGCCCGCGCGAAGTTACAGTCTTGCGCCACGCCGCTTGAACCGCTTGAACGGCTTTCCGATCAGCTTGGGATTGATCTTTGGATCAAGCGTGATGATCTAACAGGGCTAGGCTTTGGCGGCAACAAAGTGCGCCAATTAGAGTATTATTTTGGTGCGGCCCAAGCCGCCAAGGCCGATACGATTTTGATCACGGGGGCAGTGCAGTCGAATTATGTGCGTACCGCCGCAGCGGCAGCGGCGAAATTAGGGATGAAGGCGGTTTTGCAACTTGAGAACCGTGTTTTGGGTATGGATCAGACCTATGCCACATCGGGAAATGTGCTGTTGGGCCAGCTTTTGGGGGCACAGTATATGTATTATCCCGACGGCGAAGACGAAGTCGGGGCCGATAAAGCCTTGCGGGCGCGGGCCGAGGAATTGCGCCATGAGGGTCGCACGCCTTTTGTGATCCCGCTGGGCTTGGACAATCCGCCCAGAGGGGCATTGGGCTATATGAATGCGGCGCGTGAAATACATCAACAATCGGGCGGGTTTGATGCGATTGTTGTCGCCTCGGGCAGCGGTATGACCCATATGGGCCTGCTCGCGGGGATGCGTTCGCTTGGCTGTGAAACTCCGGTTTATGGCAGCTGTGTGCGGCGTACAGCCGGGGATCAATCGATACGGTTGATGGTGCTAAAGCAGAAGCTTGAAACGCTTTTGGATTGCACCCTTCCAGTCGGGCGGGATGATATCAATGTTTGGGACGGGGCCATCGGGCCATCATATGGGCAACTTGATGCGAAATCCAGAACCGCAATTACGATGATGGCACAAAACGAAGGGCTGTTTTTAGACCCTGTTTACACGGCAAAAGGTTTTGCGGGGGTTTTGGGCTTGCTTGAAGAGGGGGTTATCAAGCGTGATATGCGGGTTCTTTATGTCCACACCGGCGGGACGCCTGCGCTATTTGCCTATCAGAACGAGCTTGGGTTAGAGTAGCTAATGGAACGTAAAAATATGCATGAGATAAAACGCCGATGAAAATAGCATCCTTTAACATCAACGGTATCAAGGCGCGACTGCCTGCGCTTTTGGACTGGCTGCAACAGGCTTCCCCCGATGTGGCCTTGTTGCAAGAGATCAAGTCTGTGGACGAAAATTTCCCACGAGAGCAGATCGAGGATTTGGGCTACCGCGTTGAAACCCATGGTCAAAAAAGTTTCAACGGGGTCGCTATCATCTCAAAGCTACCGATAGAGGATATAACACGCGGCCTGCCCGGCGACGCAGATGATGTGCAGGCCCGCTGGATTGAAGCCACGGTTATCGGGGATAAGTGCGCGGTGCGGGTTTGTGGGCTGTATCTGCCCAACGGCAACCCTGCGCCGGGGCCGAAATATGATTACAAACTGGCATGGATGCGCCGCCAATATGACCGCGCGCGCGAATTATTGGCTTTGGAAGAACCTTTCTTGATGGCGGGGGATTACAACGTTATTCCGCAGGTCGAAGATTGTTGGGATGCCAAGCCTTGGGTGGATGATGCGCTATATCTGCCGCAATCGCGCGAAGCGTTTCAAAGGTTGAAGAACCTTGGGTTGACGGAAGCGTTTAGGGTGCGCAATGCGGCCCCCGGCAATTACACGTTTTGGGATTATCAGGCCGGAGCGTGGAACCGCGATCACGGCATTCGTATCGATCATTTCCTGATGTCACCCGAGTGTGCAGATCTTTTGCTGGATTGCCAGATAGATAAAGATATTCGCGGCTATGAAAGGCCCTCTGACCATGTGCCTATCTGGGTTGAATTGGATGCTTAAAACTTAAACAAACCTTAGGCCCTGACCCTAAGGTTCTAGGAAAGCCCTGTTTTTATTTTGTCTACGCCGAAAGGGCAGGATAAATAGACGCCGAATTCTTTGCCTATATCAACACTGACACGGGCATGTACGGCACCTTGGCGGTCCAGAAACCTTTGTTTGTCCTCAACAGGAAAAACGCCTTCGTGCCAGATTCCGGCGTGGATATAAAGCCCCGTGGTACCGTCACACCAGAATGCCACGACCTTATCAGGGGCCAGATCATCGCCCGGCAGCGCGACCGGAACAATGAAGGGCTTTTTGTCCAAAGGAAAGAAAAGTTGCCCGCCATCCGGGTGATAATTCATATGCCATAAAAGGACTTGATCGCGCGGGGCGGTTTGGCGGTCGGTCTGTGCTTGCTGCGGGTCTGCTGACCAGCCTAAAACATAATTTCCTTTGACGGCCTCGTTTTCACCGTAGAGAACATCGCCTTGCCAGTTGCACTTGAACGTGCCCTCAACACAGCCGCCTTCGTCGCCGGTGCCTTGATCTATCGGTCGCCAACCCTGCTGCGGCCATCGGGTGATTTCTATGTCAAAAGCATCCGGGTTATCCACAAGGCAACCATAGCCTTGGGTAGAGTTTTCGGTGGCACGTATCAAGGGAACCTCATGCCATGGCAGCGAAGGTTTGCTACTGGCTTCGAAAATGTATTCGGGGGCATTCATTATGAACGTTCCTTATATGGTAAAACTATATATACGGGTGAACCGTCTTGTCGGCAATGTTCGGATTTTGCATCAGACACCAAGACATCACAACATTCAACCGGTTGTCACATCGTGGTTATAAATCCAGTCATAATGCCCTGCCAAAACCGCAGGGGCGACGATTGAAGACAGCATCATGCCAAAATGCAGTGCCCCGCGTTTCAGCGGGTTTGCCGTATGGTAGATACGTCCGGATTTCAGGGCAGTTTCCTGAACCTTGGTGGCGCGCGGTTTGCGGATATCCTGATAGGATTGCAAAGCGGCGCGGACATCCCCGGTTTTGGCCAGTTGATCGGCCAGAACCCAGGCGTCTTCTATCGCCATGCACGCGCCTTGGGCTACAAAAGGTACCATCGGGTGGGCACTGTCACCCAGTAAAACAATACGGTTTTTGACCCATGAATGCAGGGCGGGATGGGCGAACAGGCCCCAAACGATGGGCGTATCAACCTGTTCTAGAAGAACGCTTACATCTTTGCACCAGCCTGAAAACAGGCGGCGCAAATCATCCGGATTGCCCGGGTGGTTCCAGCCCTCATCCGTCCAGTCATTGCGCTCTTCCACCGCGACAAGGTTGATCAATTTGCCATTCCGCAACGGGTATGTGACGATATGTTTGTTCGGCCCCATGAAAACGCGCGTGTCTTTGCTGAAATTATCCGGCAGCTTGTCAGTTGGAACGAGGGCACGCCATGCGATCTGTCCGGTAAAACGGGGCGCTTCGGCATCATAAAACTGGTCTCGCAAGTCCGAGCGCACACCGTCGGCAGCGACCACCAAATCAAAGTCTTGCGCCCCGATCCGCACTTGATCGCGCCCGCTGTCTTCAACCGAAACCTTTTTGCCAAGTTTGATTGTGGCACCGGCTTGCTTGGCGGCTTGCATCAGCTTGTCAATCAGATCTGCACGGTGAAACTGCAAATAAGGCATATCAGGCGTGGCATTGGTTTTGATCCGCGCAATGAAATCGCTGCGCTTGTAGTCGTGTAGGGTGATTTTCTGCGGTTTGCTGCAAATCCAGTTTTGTGGCTTTAGCCCAAGAGCATCAAGAACCTTGACAGCATTGACGCTGATTTGCAGGCCGGCGCCGACCTCGCCGATTTCGGCGGCCTGCTCAAAAACCGTAACGGCGGCACCTTTTTGGCATAAGGCGATCGCCGCAGTCAAACCGCCGATACCGCCACCGATGATTGCAATATTGAGTGTCATTTTCATACCTTGTTGCGAAACACTGAAAACCTTAGCGATTTCCAGTGTAAAATACTTAATGATTAATGCAACGGATCAAGTGTCGCGGTGAACTTTTTCACTGCGCTCATGGCGTTCCTGCGCTTCGAATGACAGGGTCGCTATGGGACGTGCATCCAGGCGTTTTAAGGAAATCGGGTTACCTGTTTCGGAACAGTAGCCATATTCACCCGCCTCGATCCGGCGCAATGCCTGATCGATTTTCATCACCAGTTTACGTTGACGGTCGCGGGTTCGCAATTCCAAGGCGCGATCGGTTTCTTCCGAAGCACGGTCGGCCACATCGGGAATATTGCGCGCTCCGACTTGCATATCTTCAATAG
>CAZMMG010000036.1:0-12810 GCA_964567355.1 uncultured Neptunicoccus sp. | reverse complement strand
GGCTTGCGCCGACCACTTGATCAATGCACCGGTTTTATTGGCCTGCAACTCAGTGATACGGGTCAGGGTCAATGGTATTTTTGCCGTCTCGGCAGCAATATCCTGCGCTTGGCCCAAAACCATACCCTGCGCCCCTGCGGCACGTGCCAGACTGCTAATTAAACCGATGCGGATAGTATCGTTATCCGCGGCATCTTTTTGCGTCAGAATATCGAACCCCAGTGTTTGCAGCGCATCGCCTACTAACACGGCGGTCGCCTGATCCCATTTCACATGAACCGTTGGTTGGCCGCGCCGCAGATCATCATCATCCATACAAGGCAAGTCGTCATGCACCAAAGAATAGGCGTGAATACATTCTATCGCTGCGGCCGCGTGCAGGGCTTGCGCCGTATCCACATCAAACAAACGCGCGGTTTCCAGCACCAGAAACCCGCGCAGGCGTTTACCACCATTCAGCACCGCGTGGCGCATCGGCTGAGCGATCAGCGATTGTGCAGGGGTTGGCAGGCATGCATCCAGTTTGGTTTCGATCTGGTGCACAGAATTAGCCAGAAGGGTTGGAAATTTGGTGGGCATATTCAGCCCTCGACGGGTTTCAAACCCTGCGCTTTACCATCAGGACCTAGCGTGATTTGTGCGACTTTTTCTTCGGCAGCTTTCAATTTTTCTTCACAATGCTTTTTCAGCTCCGCACCGCGTTCATAAAGCTTAATCGATTGATCCAGTGCAACCTGACTGCTTTCCAGTTGCGACACTACGGTTTCCAACTCGGCCATGGCCTGTTCGAAACTCATTTCTGTTACGGGTTTATCGCTCATCCCATCACTCCATCAAAACTTTCACATGTGTAGCCGTACTTGCAGCCAGCGCATCAAGATCATATCCGCCTTCAAGAGTCGAGACCAGACGGCCCTTGCACAATTTTTTTGCTGCTGTTTTCAACTGCGCGGTGGCCCAAGAAAAATCGCTTTCGGTAAAATTCAGGTTGGCCAAAGGATCAGCGTGGTGCGCATCAAACCCCGCCGAAATAAAAATCATCTCGGGTTTATGGGCATATAGGGCCGGCAATATGCTGCGGGTATAGGCTTCGCACAAAGCACTGCCATCCGCATTGGGCGCAAGCGGCACATTTAACACATTCCCCGCCCCGCCGGTTTCATTGGCAGCACCCGAACCGGGATAAAGCGGCACTTGATGGGTGGAAGCAAAGAAAATGCGCGGATCATTCCAGACCAGATCTTGACTGCCATTGCCGTGATGCACATCAAAATCAACGATTGCCACACGCGAAAGCCCATGATGTTCCAGCGCATGCTGCGCCCCGATAACAACATTGCCGAATAGGCAAAATCCCATTGCAGTTGCGGTTTCCGCATGATGGCCGGGCGGGCGTATGGCACAAAATGCGTTATCCACAATGCCCGCCATCACCAAATCCACAGCCTTGATATTGGCCCCGGCCGCACGCAAAGCCGCATCAAACGAGCCATTACACATATGCGTATCCGCATCCAGCATGGCCCAACCTTTTGTTGGTTCAGCAGCCTGAACGCGGTCAAAATAATCACTTGGATGCGCCCGTAAAATATCCGCTCTTTTCGCCAAAGGGGCTTCAATACGCATCAGCGCCGCAAATTCCGGCACGGCCAATGCAGCCAGAACCGCATTCAAACGCGCCACGCTTTCAGGATGACCTTCGGGGGTCACATGGTGCAGGCAATCGGGATGGGTGATCAGAGCAGTTGTCATAAAACTTTAGTCGGGTGCCAGCATATAGCCCGCACCGCGCACGGTTTGCAGATAGCGCGGGTTTTTCGGGTCTTCTTCGATTTTGCGCCGCAGGCGGGTTATTTGAACATCTACCGCGCGTTCTTGGCTTTGGCTTTTATCGCGGCCTAAATCCTCAACCAGTTTGCTGCGGGACACCGGTTGATGTGTTGCGTTGGTGAAAATACGCATCAGGGCACTTTCTGTCGCCGTCAGACGCACCAAATCCGATCCGCGCCACATTTCCCCCCGGGATACATCATAACGCACCTCGCCCAGTTGCAGGGTCTTGGGTGGCTCGTCCGCAGGGGCGTCCGCAGGCACACGGCGCAAGATCGCATTGATCCGCAACACCAGTTCTTTGGGTTCAAACGGCTTGGTCAGATAATCATCCGCCCCCGCTTCCAGCCCCATGATCCGCTCGCTGGTTTCCGCTTTTGCGGTCAACAACAAGATCGGCGTTTTAAGGGTATCGCGCAGGGATTTTGTCAATGTCAGCCCATCTTCACCCGGCATCATCACATCAAGAACCAGTAAATCAAACTCCAGACCTTCCAGCAAACGTCGCGCATGTGCCGCATCCCGCGCGGTTGTCACCCAAAAACCGTTACGGGATAAAAACTTTTGCAGCAGACCTCGGATACGTTCATCATCGTCGACAATCAGAATATGGGCATCATTTATATTCGGCACGGACATTATTTTTCCTATTCCAGATGAATTTTCATTTGCGGATCCATGATATTTTGCAACACGGTTCGAAACCCCTGCACCGCATCTGGCCCCGCCGCCTTATAAGCCTCACGCATACGCTTGCGTTGCGCCTCTGACAAGCTGCGTTCCAGATCATGCCCCATTTGGGTTAAGTGCAAATTCCGCTCTCTTCGATCCCGTTTTCCAACCTGACTTGCAACCAACTTATCTTCAACCAATTGCCGCAAGACACGGTTCAGGGATTGCTTTGTCACGCCTAATATATCCAACAAGACATTTACGGTTATGTTCGGATTGCGGTTGATAAAATGCAAGGCCCTGTGATGCGCGCGACCATAGGTGTGATTTTGCAAAATCTGATCAGGATCAGAGGTAAAACCTTTATAGGCAAAGAACATCAGCTCAATGCCTTGCAGCAGTTGATCGTCCGTAAGAAAAAGCAGGTTTTCCGCTTTTGCGGTATTTGAATGCTCTACCATTTATTCCATCCGATCACAAAATCGTCGCTCAGTTCAATTTATGTCAGCATTATTGACTTTCCAAGAATCAAATGCTAGCAAAATCTTGGGTTTTTGTAATTTTATGGCTTAACGCAAAAACTTTAGATAATAAAATTACAGCATTTGCAAAGAAGGAAGATAAAATGGCTGGTTCTTACGATAATCGCGACGGTCAAATTTGGCTGGACGGCAAACTTGTCCCTTGGCGCGAAGCCAATGTGCATCTGTTAACCCATGCGATGCACTACGCTTCTGCTGTATTTGAAGGCGAGCGCGCCTATAACGGCAAAATCTTTAAAAGCCGTCTGCATTCCGAACGCCTGATAAAATCCGGTGATTATATCGATGTGCCTGTTCCCTATACGGTGGATGAAATTGAGGCCGCAAAGTATGAAGTTCTGAAGGCCAACGGCCTAACGGATGCCTATGTACGGGCGTTAGTTTGGCGCGGGTCTGGCCCTGACATGGGGGTCGCATCGCGCAACAATCCGGTGCACATGGCTGTGGCGTCGTGGGAATGGGGGGCTTATTATGGCGATGCTAAAACCAAAGGTGCCAAGTTGGATATTTCCAAATGGAAACGTCCAAGCCCTGAAACAATCCCGTGTTTTGCCAAAGCATCCGGTCTTTATATGATCTGCACCATGGCCAAGCATCAGGCCGAAACCAAGGGCTGTTCCGATGCCATGATGTTCGACCATCGCGGTTATGTCGCAGAAGCCACTGGTGCCAACCTGTTCTTTGTAAAAGACGGTGAAGTGCACACCCCAAAACCCGATTGTTTTCTGAATGGTCTGACACGGCAAACGGTGATTGATATGCTGGAAGAAAAGCAAATCAAAACCCACGTGCGCCATATCATGCCCGAAGAACTGGAAGGGTTTCAGCAATGCTGGCTGACAGGAACCGCTGCCGAAGTAACACCGGTGGGCCAAATCGGTGACTATAACTTCGAAGTCGGGGCCATGGCACGCGATATTTCGGACAGTTACGAAAAGCTGGTGCGGGAATGACGTGACTTGAAATGTGGGGATTCACAATAATTTCCCTGTTTTTAAGCCACCATCTATCATAAAAACAATGCCTTGCAGTTTTTAAGGGCGGCAGAATACTGCCGTCTTTAGTTTTTTTGCACCGCCCCCCTTTTATTATGCCTTTTGTTCCCCTATCTTTTCACTATTAAAGTGCGCCTGTTTCTTACTGCAGTGTGCGTTGATAAATGAAATTCGAGACGACTCGATAACAGGGAGGAAATTAATCCTATGAGCAAACGTGATGATCTTATTGCACAATATGCGGACGACCTGCGTAACAAATGCGGCATGGAACCGGATATGGAATTGCTGACAAAAGTAACCATCGGCTGTGGCCCCGCAATTTATAATGCGGATGCGTCAACCGTTGCAGGCACGCAAGATTCAGAATTGGAAACTGTTAAAAACAACTTTCTGATTAAAAAAATCGGCCTAAACGACGGCCCGGAACTGATGGATGCAATCAACTCTGTCCTGACCACATACGGCCAGTCAAACCGCAATAAATACCGTGCGGTTGTCTATTACATGCTAGTGAAACACTTTGGAAAAGAGTCGGTTTACGGCTAGAAGCAACCAATAAACCATGCGGTTAACCCTCTCGTTTCAGCGGCCGCGACATCAGTTGTTGCAAAGCGTCTTCAACCGCCAGCTGTTTTTGCAATAAGGCTGATACGGCTATACAAATCGGCATTTCAACATGGTGTTTTTTGGCCAATACCGCCACTGCTTTTGCGGTGGCAATACCTTCTACGGTTTTGGTTTGGCCAAAATCGGCAGAGGCGCCGACCTGATGACCAAAAGAAAAGTTGCGCGACTGGTGCGATGTGCAACTGAGCACCAGATCACCGAAACCTGATAGGCCAGACAGGGTTTCAGACCGCGCACCCATCTTGCCCGCCAGATTTTTCAGCTCGGCAAAGCCGCGTGTCAAAAGCGCGGCTTGCGCACTTTCGCCCAAACCTGCGCCGCGCACGATACCGCAAGCAATAGCATAGACATTTTTCAAAGCACCGCCCAGTTGCACACCATTAAGATCACTAGACAGGTACAACCGCAGCTGTGGCGTTGACAACATTGCTTGCAATTCGCCCCCCAAAGCAAGGTCGCCCACACCAAGCGTCAAAGCGGTTGGCTTTCCACTGGCTATTTCGGCAGCAAACCCCGGGCCAGAGATGACACCGGCACTATGGTTTGGCAGTTCTTGGTTCAAAATATCCGTTTGGCTAAGCGATGTTTCCAGCTCGATACCTTTTGCGCACATCAAGATCGGACAAGTGATTTTGCTAAAATCCTCGGCTCTTAATACACTGCGTGTCACTTGCGCAGGCACAACCATCAGCACCACATCCGAGCGGTCAATATCGGCTAGGTCTGTCGTCGCCTGTAACGTTTTTGGCAGGGCCAGCCCCGCAAGATAGGGCGTTTGATGGGTCTGGTTAATCCGCGCCATTCGCCCAGCATCCCGGCCCCAAAGCACCGTTTTATGACCGTTTTCCGCGAATACGCCGGCCAAAGACGTGCCAAAAGCCCCGGCACCGATAACACCGATAGTGCTCATGCTTTTGCGCCTTTTTTGCCTGAGCCCAACATCGGTTTGGCGGTTTGATCCAAAGGCCAGCGGGGGCGTGCGCCCAATTCAAGCGTGCTGAAATCACCTGCACGGAATTTTTCCACCCCAACCCACGCGATCATCGCAGCATTATCGGTGCAATATTTCAAAGGCGGGGCCAGAAATGTGATACCTTGTGCGCAGCAAAGCTGTTGCAGGCTTGCACGAATTGACACATTTGCCGCCACCCCGCCCGCAACTGCCAGAACCGGATCAGTTGCGCCGGTTTGATCCAGAAAAGCCACGCAGGCCCGTCTGGTTTTTTCTGTCAAGGTTTCGGACACTGCTGCCTGAAAACCGGCACAAAGATCGGCACGATCCTGCACGCTCAACCCGCCTTTTTGCTCGATGACAGTATCCCGCGCCCGGCGCAGGGCGGTTTTCAACCCCGAAAACGACAGATCACATCCGGCGCGGTCCAGCAAAGGGCGCGGTAGTTTGAAACGCTTTTCATCCCCCGACACGGCAGCCTGTTCCACCAAAGGCCCACCCGGATTGCCCAAACCCAACAGTTTGGCGGTTTTATCGAACGCTTCGCCGGGCGCGTCATCAATGGTACCGCCCAAACGTGTAAAATGATCGGCACCCCGTACAATCAAAAACTGGCAATGCCCGCCACTAACCAGCAACATCAGATAGGGAAACGCGATTGCATCGGTCAAGCGCGGCGTCAAAGCGTGACCTGCCAGATGGTTGACGCTGATCAAAGGCTTATTTGCCCCCGCCGCAAGACCCTTGGCACACATCACACCACTAAGCACACCGCCGATCAGGCCGGGGCCCGATGTAACCGCAATTGCATCCATATCCGCCAGCGAAAGCGATGCTTCGCATAGGGCTGCTTCAACACATAAATCCAATCTTTCCGCATGGGCGCGTGCCGCGATTTCCGGCACCACCCCGCCAAAATCGGCATGCAATGCGTGTTGATCAAACACAATGGACGACAAAATATGGGCAGGTTTTCCGGGTTCATGGCGCACCACCGCCGCTGCGGTATCGTCGCAACTGCTTTCCAATCCCAGAATTGTAACGGTTTCGGTCATTGCCAAGATCAGCCTTACATGTTCTTCTTATGTCGAGTTATCATCTGACCCGAAGGCAAGCAATGGCAGCCGGTATATGAACGCTAAAAACAAAACTATCCTGATGATCCGCGAACGCAAACAAGCCGCTGACTTCATCACCAAACTTGATCTGCAAAGCCCTGTTGTATTTGCGCCAATGGTGCGGATTGTGCCGCTTCATACGGATCAGACTTGGCCAAAGGCAAGCGAGATCATTTTCACCTCGCCCAATGCGGTTCGACTATATGCTAAAACCACGAAAAACCGTAATGCGCAGGTTTTCTGTGTTGGTTCCCAAACCGAACGGATGGCACAGGACAATGGTTTTGGCATTGCACGAAGGTTTGAAACCGCCGCAGAATTGGTTGCCCATTTCAACAACATGCCAAAGACCAATAATGGTATTCTCTACCCGCGCGCTGAAACCATATCATTGGACATCACAAATGAGCTGTCCAAAGCCGGCCACCAGATACAAGACGCAATTATCTACCGCCAAACATTCCAATCTTTGCCAGGCAAGGCCAGGAACTTGATCGAATCATCCGGCCTGATTGTCCCGATATTCTCGCAAGAAATCGCCAAACGCTTTCGAGAACTGCTGAATTGCGTTAAACCACACGATTTGACATTGATATGTATCAGCGCAAATGTTGCAGATATTTTTGCTAATTTTAGCGGGTTTCGTGTTGAAATCACGCAAAAGCCTACACGTGCGGCTATGATCGACAGTATTAAAGCCAACCTAATGGCGCAAAAAATATAAACAAAGGCTTTAAGCCCCCGCAACTGCACCTTATATTCAAGCCGTTAGACAAAGGGTATTTCCGTGGCAACAAAAGACAGCGACAAAACCAAGGCCGAACCGCTAAAAGACAAAACCGACACTTTGGAAGAACCCAAAGAAATCGTTTCAGACGATGATTTTGGTGAAGCGACGTTTGACGACGACGAACACGAGGATGATCCCGCCGCCTTGTCCGTGCGCATTTTGCGGGTTTTGGCCATATTGCTTATGGGGGCTATCGGAGCGCTTTGGGCTGGGCCGAAACTGGCCCCGATGTTACCTGCGGGATTAAAACCCGTGGCAGAATTTTTAGCACCACAAGCCAATATGAACGCCAAAATCACAGGGCTTAGGGCTGAATTGGAAGACCGCATAGCAAAGGCTGAAACCGCAAGCAACAAGACAGATGTCTTGGCGCAAATAACACCCGAGCTTGACGCGTTAAAAACGAAAAATACTGAACTTGCCACTAGCCTTGCAAGTTTTTCGCAAAGCGCAAAAGCCCTGAAAGTCAGCCTGACAGAACTTCAGCTAGAGGTATCAAATATAACTGCGCATCAAGCTATGACATCCCAAAGCGGTCAGGTTTCAGAACAGGCTTTAAAACGGCTTGAAACGAAACTCGCTGCGATAACTGCCGCGCAACAAAAACTGAACGATAGCCAAAGCATGGCTGTGGAAGCGCAACAGGATGCCGAAGGCAAACTGCGCATGGCCAGTGCAACAGCGACTTTGGCAAAAATTTCAGGCGCGCTGAAAATAGGTGGCTCTTTTCAAACAGCATTGGATGATTTCGCAAACATCTCAACGCTGACACCGCCTACAGCATTGACCGCCATTTCATCCTCGGGAACACCACCCCTTGCCATCTTGAAAAAGCAGTTTCCAGAGCTGGCCCGTACGGCCCTGCGCAATGATACTGCAGCAAATAACGGCGGCAGCACAGTGGCCAAGCTTACATCCTTTTTGAAGTCGCAAATCGGCACCCGCTCGCTCGACCCGCAACTAGGCGACAGTTTGGATGCGGTGCTTTCGCGTATTGAGGCCGGTTTGGAACAGGCTAACCTGCAAGCCGCCCTGACGGAAACCGCTTTGTTAAGCGCGGCTGCAAAACAAACAATGGGCCCGTGGATTACATCGCTGGCACAACTGAACAACGCTTTGCGTGCGGTTCAAACCTTACAACACAAACTGGCAACTGGCAAAAACTAGACAAGGCACTTTTATGATTTGGTCACTGGTTAAAATTATCCTATTTATCTGCGCCATTGCTTTGATTACTTTTGGCGTTGTCTTTGTGATCGAAAGCGGCGGCGAGGTGCGCCTTTCGGTGGCAAACATGGAATACAGTTTCACCCCGCTTATGGCGATGATCGCCGTAGCCCTGCTTTTTGTAGTGATCTGGATCACGATCGTTATTCTTGGTCTGCTTATGGCGGTGTTTCGCTTTTTTAATGGCGATGAAACCGCCATTTCGCGCTATTTTGACCGCAATCGCGAAAAACGCGGGTTTGATGCATTGGCCGAGGGCATGGTGGCCTTGGCTGCAGGCGAAGGCAAGGTGGCACTGGCGCAAGTCGCCAAGGCCGAAAAAATGCTGGCCCGACCCGAGCTGACCAATCTGGTCAATGCGCAAGCCGCTGAAATGACCGGCGACAGCAAAAAAGCGTTGAAATATTATAAAAGCCTGTTGGAAAATGACCGCACCCGCTTTGTCGGGGTGCGCGGTTTGATGAAACAAAAACTGGCCGAGGGCGATACGGACACGGCCATGAAACTGGCCGAAAAAGCCTTTGCCTTGCGCCCCGCCCATGAAGAAACCCAAAACCTGCTGTTTGAGATGCAGTCCGATGCAGGTGATTGGACCGGTGCGCGCGATACCATCGTAACCAAAGTGCGCAAAGGCGCGTTGCCCAAAGATGTCGGGCGTCGCCGCGAAGCCATTTTGGCATTGGCGGATGCCAAGGACAAGCTGGATGCAGGCGATATAGAGGCAGGTAAACTTGCGGCATTGAACGCCAACAAACTGTCCCCCGCCCTGGTCCCTGCAGCCATATTGGCGGCTGAAATGCAAGTTTTGGCAGGCAATAAATCAATAGCAACGAAGATCCTTAAAAAAGCATGGGGCGGCAATCCGCATCCCGCTCTGGCCGCCTCTTTTGCCGAAATTGAAGAAGACGAAACTCCGGCCGAACGCATCAAACGCTTTGCCGCCTTGACCAAGGTCAATCCAAACCATCGTGAAACGCGGCTTTTGAAAGCGGAGCTTGCACTGGCGGATGAAGACTTTCCCGTCGCCCGCCGTGCATTGGGCGATTTATATGAAACCGACCCGACAGCGCGGTCCTTGTCGATTATGGCCGCAATTCATCGCGGCGAGGGTGCCGGCGATGACGTGGTACGCGGCTGGTTGAACAAAGCATTAACAGCCTCTCGCGGGCCGCAATGGATTTGTGCATCCTGCAATAAAATCCATCCAGAATGGGCCCCGAAATGCGACAATTGCAAAGCCTTTGACAGCATGGAATGGAAAGCCCCGCCTGCAAGTGATGCTGTCACGCAAACCACGCGTGTTTTACCGTTCGTAGAAAGCGTGCTGACGGTTTCGGATAGCTCTGCGGAGGCAGAAGAGACTGCTGAAAATTAAGTTTGGGCTTCACGCCATTTTTGCAGGATCAGCTTTGCCGTGATCAAATCCAGATGTGCCCCGCCACCGTTTTTGAACAGGGTAATGTCATCGCTGCGCCCGGCAACAAACCCGCCTGACGCTATATCGTAAAAATCGGCCAAAATATCGCTTTTGGAAATCGCACCAGAGGCGATGGGTTGTTTCAACTCGCCGATATGATCGATCGTGGTGTCGCGGCTATCCACGAATATGCGCGCCTTTTGCAAGGCGGCATCATTGACCTCGCGCATGTCGGGGCGATATGCCCCAATAAGGTTCACATGCTGACCCGGACGCAACCATGCACCATCGATAATCGGATCGGTGGACATGGTAGCGCAATTGATAATGTCGGCATTTGCAACCGCTGCGGCTAAATCGTTTGCCTGCGATATATCCACCACGCCGGACAGATCTACCGCCATTTTCTCGGCATTTTCAGGACTGCGATTCCATATCCGAAATCGTGCATCGGGGAAAATACTGGCATAAGCTGAAACCATATTACGCGAAACCGTGCCTGCGCCAACGATCAGAATATCTTTGCTGTCGGGACGGGCCAGAAGTTTTGCCCCCAGCAGGCTGTCGCCGGCGGTTTTCCATTTTGTTACCAGATGAAAATCAACCAACGCTTCCAGCTGGCCAGTGTCATCGGCAAAAAGCATCACGCCGCCATTGACCATCGGGATAGATTTTGCGCTGTTTGCAGGCACTATCGTGGCCGATTTAACCAGCGCGCCCAAGCCGTCGATCCAGGCAGAACGTGATAAAAGCGTGTCATTACCGCGATAGGCAAACCCGTCGGACAGGCTGGCTTTGGGCAGCTTGTGACCTGCAAGCATGGCATCTGTGATATCATCCCACGTCAGGATTTCATCCATCTCTTCAAAACCGATTATCGGTATACCCATTTTCAACTCCCCATGTCTGTGTGTTCCAGCAGCCCGTGGGCAATCAAACAATCCACCCATGATTGCGGCCCGTCAAAAAGATGCGTATGCCACCCGCGCCTAGAGGCCGCGTCAATGTTTTCCTGCCGGTCATCGGTAAACAGCAGGGTTTCGGGGGCAAGCCCGCAATCATTTTCCAGTCTTTGATAAATTTCTGAAGCAGGCTTTATCACACCCATATGCCCTGAAATATATCGTTTATCGAACAGGCCCAGTTCTGGGTATTTCGTTTCTGCATATGCAAAACTGTCGATACCAAAATTAGACAGGGCAAACACGGGGGTGCCTTTGGCTTGCAACATGCGCAAACTAGCCCAGCTAAGGTCAATTGCAGGCGTTGCCATTTCAATCCAGCGATCATACCACATGCGAATTTCAGCCCTGAATTCGGGATATTTATCCGCCCATGCGTAAATCGTTTCTTTGAACGGGCCGCCCCTGTCGACCGCATCATTCATGCCATGTAAGTCAACTGTTTCAAACATTAATTTGCGTTTCGTGACACCAATTTCGGCATCATAGAACCGCTCTGGTTGCCATGCGATCAAGACATTGCCAATGTCAAAAATTACCGCCTTTATATCGGTCACTTGGGTGGCTTTCTTTTGGCAAGTTGCATTTCCCGTTCCAGCATATCCAAAAACCGCGATCTGTCGGCTTTGGAAAACGGTTTTCCACCGCCTTGACGAAATGGATCAGCAGCGCGCAAATCCGCCATTAAGTCGCGGGTGGCCAGACGATTGCCAATGTTGCCTTTGGTAAAAACCTCACCGTTATGCTGAATTACTTGCGCATCGTTTTCAATACACTTTGCCGCCAGCGGAATATCCGCCGTTACCACCACATCGCCCGAACCCGCACGCTCGGCAATCCACATATCGGCCACATCGGGGCCGTCGGGTACAATCACGTTTTCGACCAGAGGATGCGGATTTGGACGCAACCCGCCGTTCGAGACAATATACACATTAACACCGTGACGTTCTGCCACGCGCACAGCTTCGTCCTTTACGGGGCAGGCATCGGCATCTACAAAAATACGGGTCATTTTTTATTTTTGGTGGGCTTTGGCTTGACCTTGTATTCATCCGGGATCGGCATACGGTTAAAAGCGTCCAGCCCCGCCACTTTATAGGCTTCGGCCAATGTCGGATAGTTGAAGGTGTTTTCCACGAAATAGTCCACCGTGCCCTTCAAGTTCAAAACTGCTTGCGCGATATGGATCAGCTCTGTGGCCCCTTCACCGACGATTTGAACACCCAGCAAACGCCGTGTTTTAAGCGATACCAGCATTTTCAACATGCCTCGGTCCAGCCCCATGATATGCCCGCGTGAGGTTTCCGAAAATCGCGCAACACCCACTTCATAAGGAATGTTCAGCCCGTTCACCTCTTCCTCGGACATCCCGACTGTCGACATTTCGGGCACCGAATAAACCCCGTAAGGAAACCACGGGCTTTCCGGCAGGGTCGGTACTTCCAATGCATGGCACGCCGCAATACGGCCCTGTTGCAATGATGTTGATGCAAGGCTTGGATGTCCGATCACATCACCCGCCGCCTAGATCTGACCTACGGATGTTTGATAGGTTTTGCGGTTCACATCCAAGCGGCCACCCCTAACGGATTACAAGCCCAACGCCACCCGGCTCACGCTTCCCCTGCTCCCCCTCCCCCCCCCCTCAACCAACCGCCCCTCGGCCCGCCCC
>CAZMMG010000035.1:0-12893 GCA_964567355.1 uncultured Neptunicoccus sp. | reverse complement strand
ATAAGTATCAATCCACGGTTTGTATATATAGTTGCGCATTCGGATATAATGTTTGCGCTACGGCACCAGAACTTCGGTGATGAAAAAACCGGCCTGTTTGCCGATAGATTGCGCCGATTTCCAGATTTGATTGGTGGTTATATCAACCCAATAGCTGTTTTTAAAAGCGCGGCCTTTGTTGCGGCAGGTTTCGGTGTATTTATTGACCTCGTAATCAATTTCGACAATTGAAAGCGTTTCGGCTGCGCCCTTTACCAGAATACATTTGTAATCGAATTCGACAACTTCCTTGATATTTATCAACTGTTTTTGCGATCGGGTATAAAATTTTGGGTGGGTGTAGTCCAAAAACAATTTATCGGGGGAAATAGACATGCCTTGCGATAGCAGATCAAGACCAAAGCCGCGTGTGGCGGTAATGATGCCGTTGTTGAAAGTGACACTCATTTTTATGTTGTTGAGATAGGTACGATAAGGGCCGTTATGGGCAACCTGGCCAAACAGGGTTTTAACCCCCATAGTCTGGGCATTGATGCGCAGCAGCGGTTTTTTGATCCCGGCGATTAATTGACGTGTCAGAACCGGAGCGGGGGCCTTGGGTTTGCCCTCGGCTGCTTTGGCTTCTTTGCGGGCTTTTATTGCGGCAACCAGAGTTTCGCGAAACCCCGGCGCATCGCCTTTGGAGCCGCAGCCTGCAACGGTTAAGATAATTAGAAATGCTCCGATAAACCGCTGCATCAACGCCAGAACCGGGCCCAGCTATCCTTTAACTCGGTGCGGTGGTATTCGCGCAGCTTGTTATATAGGCGATTGTTTTGGTAAAGCCGAGATCCCGCATCTGCCCCGCTAGAGCCAAAGGCGATGTTATAATTGGTGCGGCTCGGGGTTTTCATGACCCAGTTTAAGGGGATGGTAACTTGAAAGCCGGTTTTCATATCTTCGGCCACGGCAGCATTGGTTTTGGTTACAAAAACCCCGGCAGACCAGCCGTTGGTAAAACGTTTGTTGAGGGTCAAGGTGGCACCGTCATCGCCTGCCAAATAGTGACCCACATCCAATTGTGTCGAATAACCGCCGGTGAATTCTTTATAGGCCGATAGATAACCCGTGGTAATCTCGTAGTTTTGAAAGCCAAAAGTATTGCCGAAATCGCGTTGTTTGACGCGGTTGACCTCGACCCCCAGCCCCCAGCTTTGGGCGGCGGGTTTCCAAAGAAGTTCGCTTGAAATGCCGCCAAAGGCGCGTTCCAGATAGCCGATGGTTACGCGGCCATAAACTGCGGGGGCGGCTTTGAACAGATAATCCATTTTAAGGGTTTCAACCGCCGGATCACCCCGATCTATATAAAGCCCGCGATCCGAGCGCACATGTTGTAAGGGTGAAGTGGACGGGGTGTTTGTGGATACGTTGCCGAACAGCTCTTTGGTTATGGCACCGCTGGCGGTCAGACCGGGCGAAATATCCCAGCGGGCCGCGGCGCGTACTTTTGTACTGTATTGATTTCGCGAAGCCAGTTCATCATGGTTGAACTCTATGAACGGGCCAAGTGACCAGGAAAACTTCGGGTAAAGCGACGCATCATATTGCAAGCCTTCAGGCATTGCAGGCGGGTTTGTTATTTTTGCGTGCGCAAAAGAAAGTTTGGTGCCGTCGGGATGGTTTTCATAATCTTCCAGATCGGAGCGTTGAAAAACCACCGAAGAGACGGGTAAACCGTCAACGACAGGGGTTAGGACAAATTGGGAAACCGAGTTCGGCATAACCGTTGCCATAGCCCGTGCGGCCCGGCCAAAAGCCTGCGGAGTGACGTTGTAGCGGGTGTTGCGAAACCGCAATTCCGCGCTTGTTGCGCGCAGGCGTAATGCCTCTACTTTCAACCCGTCGGGGTGTAGGGCGGTGTTTAGATATTTTCGCGCTGTTTGATTGACATTTGCGTCATTCAACCAGCTGGCATCGGTATCGCTTGGGTCGTGGCGTTTGATCGGGGTAGGGGCGCTTTCATAGGAAGGCTGAAAGGCACTTTGGCCAGCGGGACTGCCGGTTGCGCCCAAAGTAAAAGCTATGGTGGCGGTGAAGCCTGCTAAGATAAAATGTTTTTTTGCCATAGATCTTTTATTCCGTAACCCGATAGTTAGATTTACTCTTTACATACTCGCAATCGAATCTCCATGAGAATTTCAAGTTTTGTGATTGTTTGCGGCAATTTGTGCAATATTCAGCTTTAAATCGTGCCTATTTTTCGCGAAAAGCCTTGTTAAAATAATCGGTGACCGGTTTTACAAGGTAAGTAAATGTGCTGCGTTCGCCGGTTTTAAGAAAGGCTTCCACCGGCATTCCCGGTAAAAGCTCGGCAAGCCCGAGTTTAGCCATCTCGCCCGGTTTGGGCTTTAGTTCTACCAGATAATAGTTTGCCCCTGTGGCCTTGTCGGTGAAAACATCTGCCGAAAGTTTTGTTACCGTGCCAAAAATTTGCGGTGTGGTGCGCTGGCTGAAGGTGGCGAAATTCAAGGTGGCATCTTGGCCGACAAAAACCTGATCGACATGATTGGTGCTTATTTTGGCCTGCACCACAAGAGGCTGGTTTTTGGGGATGATATACATCATCGGTTGTGCTGCCTGAACAACCGATTGCAGGGCAAAAACCCTGTTGCCGTAAACCGTGCCTGCCATCGGGGCGCGGACATCAAGATGTGACAGGGTTTGCAGGATGGAGCTGCGTTGACCGGATAAATCCAGACTGCGAAATTCGATATCGCGCAGGCTTTGAATGGATTTTTCACGGCGCCCTGTTTCCAATTGCACCAATTTTATATTGATCTCGTTTATGGCGGCTTTCAAGCGTCCAAGACTGGCGGTCAGGTTTCCAATCTGCCCAGCAATCCGCGCCTCTTCGCGGCGCAATGCCAAAACACGCGAGGCCTGAGCCAGACCTTTATCAAGTAATATTCGGGCATTTTCCAGTTCTTCCTTGAGCAGTTCAAGCTGGGTTTGATTGGCCCTAATTTGTGCATTCACGCCGTCGATCTGGCGGCCCATTTGTACGGTTTGTTCATGCAGTTGCTGTTGTTGATTTTCCAAAGATGTGCGCCGTGCATCGAACAGGGCACTTTGCCCGTGCATCAGGTCGCGGATCATTTCATCGGTTTTCGCGTGCGCTAACAGTTCCGGGTCAAAAGACAGGCTGTCGAGGCCATCTCGTTCTGCTTTAAACAGGGCTTTTCGGGCCAGAAGTTCGAAATATTGACCTTCGATAATGGTTAATTTCGATTTCAACTGGCTGTCGTCAAATCTTAAAAGCACATCGCCGGCTTTGACAACATCGCCGTCTTTTACATTGATTTGCCCGACAACGCCGCCATTGGGGTGTTGGATAATCTGGCGGTTGGCCTCTACCCGAATGACCCCGCTGGCGATAACTGCGCCTGCAATTTTTGTGGTGGCGCTCCACAGACCAATGCCGATCACAAGAAAAGCAAGGCTGGTAAATCCAACGATCAAAGGGGCTTTAGCCGACCATTTATTTGGTAAGGCTCGGGTCATGGTGTTTTACCCGAAGTTATCGTTTGGGCCACTTGTTTTGCATTTTTAACGATTGCGTTTAGTACCTGATCGCGGGGGCCGTATGCTTGTTGCCGGCCTGCTTCTAGATAAAGCAGTTGGTCGCATTCTGAAATAGCATTGGGCCTGTGGGTCATAATGATCACGATTTTTCCTTGTGCCTTGAACCCCCGCACGGCGGCGTTCAAGGCGTCTGACCCGTCCGCATCCAAAGCGGCGTTTGGCTCATCAAGTATCAGCAAGCTTGGCTGGCCATACAGTGCACGCGCCAGGCCCAAACGTTGCCGTTGCCCGCCTGAAAGCCGACCGGTGCCATTGTGAATAACAGTGTCAAAACTTTGCGGCAGGCTTTTAACCAGGTGATCTGCCGCGGCCAGCTTAACCGCGTGCTTGACCATTTCGGGATCCGGATTTTCAGCCATGCGAGCCACGTTTTCGGCAACTGTGCCGTGAAACAGGCTGACGGATTGCGGCAGATAGCCGATATAATGGCCGAAGGTTTCGGGGTCGTAATTTTGTATAATCTCGCCATCAAGACGTATCTCGCCCATTGCCGGGGGCCAGAGACCGACAAGGGCGCGGGCCAAGGTGGATTTGCCCGAGCCGCTTTTGCCTATTACACCCAAGGCTTGGCCCGGTTTCAGTGCAAAGCCTATGTTGGACAAAGTAGGTTTGCGTGTCCCGGGGGGGACAACACTTAGATTTTTCACAACAAGATCGGCATTGGGTTTGCTGCGATACATTTTTGGTGGGACATTGGTTTCTTTGTTTAGAAGTTTGTTCAAGGAGTGCCATGCATTGCGGGCGCGCACCACCAAAGGCCATTGCCCGATGGCCATCTCGATCGGGGCCAATGCACGGCCCAACAAAATAGAGCCGGCGATCATTGCCCCCGGTGTAAGCTGGTTTTTCAAAACCAGATAAGCCCCCGCTGCCAACATGGCCGATTGCAACAGCAACCTAAACGACTTGGAGAGAGCGGAAAATATACCGATGAAATCGCTGGATTTCATGGTTGCCCTCAGGCTGCCGTCGCGACTTTGTTTCCAGCGTTTGGTGATGACGCCTTGCATGCCCTGCGCGTGGATAACTTCGGCGGATTGCCGGGCGGTTTCGGCCATTGCATGGGATTGTGCAGATTTAACCGCAGCGTCCATGACTTTCTTTTTCGTCAGTAGCTGGTTCAGTAAAGTTATTGATAACAGAAGCAAACCGCCTGCAACGGCCATCCACCCCAACAGGGGATGGAAAATAAAAATAGCTCCGATGAAAAAAGGAGTCCATGGAATGTCAAAAACTGCAAAGGCGGCGGGGCTGGTCAGAAGGGCCTGAATGGCTTCTACATCACGCAAGCCGCTAGAGGGTTGTGACCTGTTGCTTTCAACAATGGCGTTTTTGATGCTGACACGAAACACGGTTTCATCAAGAAAGGACTGAAACCGTGCCCCAAACCGGGCCATCACCCGCCCGCGCGCATAATCAAGACAGCCCATGAAGGAATAGAGCAGCACAACAAGAATAAACAGGGCCGTAAGCGTTTCATTTGAACGCGAGCCCAACACGCGGTCATAGACCTGCAACATGAACAAAGGCCCGGTGAGCATCAGAATATTGACGAAAGCACTGAACAGGCCAACAGCAAACAGAAGCGCGGTACCTTGTTTTCGGGCTTGTATAAGTTTGTTGGCTGTCTGCATGAAAATTTCTGACAAAAGGGCCGTTGTTTGTTAAAATCTGGTTAGGATGGATATCCTGATAACACTCTCCTTAAAGATACTACTATTTTGTTAATTGCAACAATTACTGGGTTTAATAGTTTTTAATTGACTGGTCAGTCAAAAACCTTTTATTTGATTAAGCCAGACGAAAAGATTCGATTTGGATAACGAATTTGGGAGTGCATATTCCCATGCAGGAAACATCAAATGAGCAAGCCTAACATTCTGATTTTCATGGTGGATCAACTTAACGGTACCCTCTTCCCCGATGGTCCGGCGAACTGGTTGCATGCCCCAAACTTAAAAAAACTTGCGGCGCGGTCAACGCGGTTTCAAAATACCTATACGGCGTCACCTTTATGTGCCCCGGGAAGGGCCTCTTTTATGTCCGGGTTGTTGCCATCGCGCAGCCGGGTTTATGATAATGCATCCGAGTTTGCCTCGGATATTCCAACCTATGCGCATCATTTGCGCCGCGCGGGGTATCAAACCTGTCTGTCGGGGAAAATGCATTTTGTCGGCCCTGATCAAATGCACGGGTTTGAAGAGCGCTTGACCACGGATATTTACCCTGCCGATTTTGGCTGGACACCTGATTACCGTAAACCGGGCGAGCGGATTGACTGGTGGTATCACAATATGGGGTCTGTGACCGGGGCAGGGGTGGCAGAGATTTCCAACCAGATGGAATATGATGACGAGGTTGCCTATAATGCCACGCGCAAAATCTATGATCTGGCACGTGGCAAGGATGACCGCCCTTGGTGTTTAACCGCCAGCTTTACCCATCCGCATGATCCGTATGTGGCCCGCAAAAAATACTGGGATCTGTATGAGGATTGCGACCATTTGCTGCCGGAAGTGCCAGCAATGGATTATGAAGATCACGATGCTCATTCGAAACGCATTTTTGATGCGAATGATTGGCGCAGCTTTGATATTACCGAAGATCAGATCAAACGCGCCCGCCGCGCCTATTTTGCCAATATCAGTTATCTCGATGATAAAATCGGTGAGGTGATGGAGGCGCTGGAAACCACACGGCAAGAAGCGGTGATCCTGTTTGTGTCAGACCACGGGGATATGTTGGGGGAGCGCGGACTTTGGTTCAAGATGTCGTTTTTTGAAGGCTCGTCGCGGGTGCCGTTGATGATTGCAGCGCCTGAAATGGCGGCAAAATTGGTAATGGCGCCTGTTTCCAACTTGGATGTAACCCCGACCTTGTGTGATCTGGCGGGGGTATCATTGGCCGAAATAGCCCCTTGGGTGCAAGGTGAAACACTGGTGCCATTGGGGCAGGGCGGGGAACGCACATCGCCGGTTGCAATGGAATATGCGGCAGAGGCATCTTATGCGCCGATGGTTTCCTTGCGTTATGGCCCCTGGAAATACAACCGCTGCGCACTTGACCCTGAACAGTTGTTCAATCTGGATACTGATCCACATGAGTTGGAGAATTTGGCGGATCTAGCCAAGCATCAAGGCACGTTGGCCCAGTTGCGGGCCAAAGCTGAAGCGCGTTGGGATTTGGAGGCGTTTGATGCCGCTGTGCGCATGAGTCAAGCCCGCCGCCATGTGGTTTATCAAGCCTTGCGCAACGGCGCGTATTTTCCATGGGATTTTCAGCCGCTTCAAAAAGCATCCGAGCGTTATATGCGCAATCATATGAATTTGGACAAACTGGAAGACACCCAACGTTTTCCGCGAGGGGAATAACCGACTATGGAAGCTGATTTTGTAATTGTGGGTGCCGGTTCTGCGGGCTGTGCTTTGGCCTACCGCTTGTCGGAGGACGGCATGCATTCGGTGATTGTAATCGAGTATGGCGGAACCGATGTGGGGCCTTTGATCCAGATGCCGGCGGCCCTGTCCTATCCGATGAATATGCCAATGTATGATTGGGGCTACCAATCAGAGCCCGAACCCTATTTGGGCGGTCGCCGCATGGCCACGCCGCGCGGTAAGGTGATCGGCGGCTCTTCCTCGATCAACGGCATGGTTTATGTGCGTGGTCATGCGCGCGATTTTGATTATTGGCAGACAAGCGGTGCAAGCGGGTGGGCCTATAAGGATGTGTTGCCCTATTACAAGCGTATGGAAAGCTGGGATAGCGGCGGACATGGCGGTGATCCCGCATGGCGCGGAAATAATGGCCCGTTGCATGTGACGCGTGGGCCGCGACAAAACCCGCTATATCAGGCGTTTGTCGATGCAGGCGGGCAGGCTGGTTATCAAGTGACCGGGGATTATAACGGCGAGCAGCAAGAGGGCTTTGGCCCGATGGAGCAAACAGTTTACAAAGGGCGGCGCTGGTCGGCGGCGAACGCCTATTTGCGGCCTGCCTTGAAGCGTCAGAATTGTACACTGGTTAAGGGCATGGCTGAAAAAGTTGTGATCAGGGATGGCCGTGCGGTTGGTGTCGCGGTCAAGCGTGGCGGTAAGGTTGAAACCATTACTGCGCGGCGTGAAGTGATTGTTGCGGCCTCATCTATCAATTCACCCAAATTGTTGATGCTGTCGGGTATCGGCCCTGCAGCGCATCTGGCCGAGCACGGTATTGATGTGGTGGCTGACCGCGCCGGGGTGGGCCAAAACCTGCAAGATCATCTGGAGTTTTATTTTCAGGTAGCGGCGTCAAAACCGATCACGTTGTTCAAGCACTGGAACCTGTTTTCCAAAGCGATAATCGGGGCGCAATGGCTATTTACCAAAACCGGCTTGGGCGCATCAAACCAGTTTGAAAGCGCGGCATTTATCAGATCGAAAGCGGGTGTTGAATACCCGGATATCCAGTATCATTTCATACCGATTGCAGTGCGTTATGACGGTAAAATAGCTGCCGAAGGCCACGGCTTTCAGGCCCATACCGGGCCGATGCGATCAAATTCACGTGGCGCGGTGACTTTACGGTCGTCTGATCCTGCGGTGGCGCCTAAAATATTGTTCAACTATATGAGCCAGGAAGAAGACTGGCAGGATTTTCGCACCTGTATCCGTCTGACCCGCGAGATTTTTGCGCAAGAGGCTTTCAAGCCCTATGTCAAACACGAGATCCAGCCGGGCGATGCCCTGCAAACCGATGAAGAATTGAACGGGTTTATCAAGGAACATGTGGAAAGTGCCTATCATCCCTGTGGCACCTGCAAGATGGGGGCGTTGGATGACCCGATGGCGGTGGTCGACCCTGAATGCCGCGTCATCGGGGTGGATGGTTTGCGGGTGGCGGATAGTTCGATCTTTCCGCGCATCACTAATGGCAATTTGAACGGGCCGTCTATTATGACCGGTGAAAAAGCGGCAGACCATATTTTGGGCAAAGCCATGTTGTCGCCATCCAATGCCGCGCCGTGGATCCATCCAAAGTGGCAGAATGCGCAGCGATGAGCACCGAAGGGGGCGATGATTTACCGGTTTTGGAGCGGTTAAAATTCAACAATAAAAGGCATAGTAATTGAATACGCGAATGTATGTATAAACCAGTAAACCAGTAAACCAGTAAACCAGTAAACTCGTTTTCTGGTTTAATAGTAGCAGTGATTTTACCGACATATTGAACAAAGTGAATTTTGGCAGGTTTAGCGGGGGTTTTGCAAATTGAGAAACCGCATTGCGATAACCCAAATTTGATGAGCTTGTCTAAAGGTTTATCTGTAAGTAACCTGAATATAGTAATTATAAGCGAGGCGGGATATGGCACAAACAGTTGAACAGGCATGGGATGCGTTGGCGGCAGACTGGCAGCGGCTGCAACCGGTGCAGCTGCGCGATATGTTTGCGGATGATCCTGATCGGTTTGAACGGTTTTCGACCTGTCTGGATGATCTGACCATAGATTTTTCAAAAGAGCGTATTGATGCGGATGCATGGGGGCATCTGCTGAATTTGGCGCACGCGGCAGAGGTCGAAAGCTGCCGTAATGCGATGTTTGCCGGTAAACATATCAACAGCACCGAAGACCGCGCGGTTTTGCATCTGGCCCTGCGCGGCAGGGCTGAAGACGGGTATATGGAGGATGGTGAAAAAACCGACGCTCTGGTGGCGCCAGTATTAACGGCATTTTTGAAATTTGCCGACGATGTGCGGGCACAAGGGACAATTACCGATGTGGTCAATATCGGTATTGGCGGATCGGATTTGGGGCCGGTGATGGCGGTGCGGGCTTTGTCCGAGTTCGGGCAAGGCGGGCCAAATGTACATTTTGTTTCCAACATCGACGGGGCGCATTTAAGCGATACGTTGGGCGCACTGACCCCTGCAACAACGCTGTTCATTGTGGCCTCGAAAAGCTTTACCACGCAAGAAACCATGACCAATGCGCAAATGGCAAAAAACTGGCTGGAGGCGGCTTTGGGCAAAGGTGCTGCAAAGGCGCATTTCGCGGCGGTCTCAACCAATTTGACAGGCACCGCAGCTTTCGGGATTGATCCTGCACGGGTGTTCGGGTTTTGGGACTGGGTTGGCGGGCGTTATTCGCTGACTTCATCTATTGGCCTGTCTTTGGCAATGGCCATTGGCGGCAAAAATTTCCGCGCCATGCTGGACGGTTTTCGGGCGATGGATCAACATTTTAAAACCGCGCCTATAGCGCAAAACCTGCCTGTTTTACTGGCTTTGGTGGGAATTTGGCGGCGCAATATCATGGGGTGTGCAACAGTCGGGCTGATCCCTTATAACCAGCGTCTGGAAAAATTCCCCGCCTATGTTCAGCAAATGGATATGGAAAGCAACGGCAAGCGGGTGACAAAAGACGGCAGGGAGGTTGCTGGCAAAACCGGCCCTATAATTTGGGGCGGGGCAGGGACGAATGTGCAGCACTCGTTTTTTCAACTGATCCATCAAGGCACCGATATTGTGCCGCTTGATTTGATGATAAGCGCACGGACCAATTCCGATTTGACAGGGCAACACGCTATTCTGACCGCAAACTTTCTGGCGCAATCTCATGCTTTGGCTTTTGGTAAAACCGGCGATGAAGTCCGCGCCGAGATGACCAAGGCGGGCATTGATTCTGAACGTATCGCAGCACTTGTGCCGCATCGCACCTTTCCGGGAAACAGGCCAAGCACATCGATTTTGGATCGCAGCCTGACGCCTTACAGCCTGGGTCGCCTGATCGCGCTTTATGAACATAAAGTGTTTGTGCAAGGGGTGATTTGGGGCATCAACTCGTTTGATCAATGGGGGGTTGAACTGGGCAAGGTGATGGCCAGAAAAATTGAACCTTTGTTGGCGGAGGGGGCTGATCTATCGGATTTAAATTCATCGACCAAAGGGTTAATCGGGAAAATTTCTGCGCTGAAATAAGGCTTAAGCCCTGAATTTACCCGCGTGTGCGATGTTAGAGATAATAAACAACAGACCCGCTACACAAACCATTGTCGGCCCTGTCGGTGTGCCCCAAACAAAGGACGCTAATAACCCGCCGATGGCGGACAGACCGCCCATAAGCACCGCAATCAGGGCCATGGCTTCTGGGGTTTTACTAAAGGGTCGCGCGGTGGCGGCGGGGATGATCAGCATGGCAGAGATCAGTAAAACTCCGACGACCTTAATTGCAACGGCCACGACAACGGCCAAGGCCAGCGTTAAAATAAGCTGTTCACGTTTGGGATTGATGCCGCTGGCATAGGCCAGATCAGTGTTCAACGTGGCGGTTAGCAGGGCCGACCAACGCCAGATAACAAGGGCCAGAACAAGGGCGGCTCCGGCCCAGATTATTGCAACATCCGTGCCTGTAACGGCGCGTATATCGCCAAAAAGATAAGCTTCCAGATCAATGCCGGCCTTATCTGTGAACGACATTGCCACAATACCTGCGGCCAAAGCGGCATGGGCCAAGACGCCCATTAGTGTATCGGTGGTATGGCCGCGCTCTGTCAGGGTGGATACGGTATAGGCCATGATCAACGCGACAATCAGGATGCTTAGAAACATGTTTACGAAAAAGATCAGCGATAGGGCTACGCCCAGCATGGCGGTATGTGCGGTTGCGTCGCCGAAATAGGCCATGCGCCGCCATACCACAAAACAGCCCAAAGGGGCGGCGGCAAGGGCAACGCCGATCCCGGCAAGGGCGGCAAGGATAAATATATGGTCAATCATCTTGGGTTTTGTCCTGATCGGTATGATCGCAAGTATCATGGCTGTGATTGTGGTCGTGGCGGTAAAGTGCCAGCGCACCTTGGGTGCCGGTGCCAAACAGGGCGCGGTATTCCGGGGCTGAAGCAACAATATCGGGGGTGCCGTGGCAACAGACGTGGCCGTTCAGGCAAATCACCCGGTCGGATGTACTCATCACCACATGCAACTCATGGCTAACCATCAAAACCGCGCAGTCCAGGTCAGTGCGCAGTTTCTCGATCAGGTGGTAAAATCCGGCTGAGCCGCGTTGATCCAAACCTTGGGTGGGTTCATCAAGGATCAACAGCGACGGTTTGTGCAGGATCGCGCGGGCCAGCAAAACGCGCTGAAACTGGCCCCCTGATAGTTGTGTCATTTGGTGGGTTTCAATATCGGTCAACCCGACCATTTCCAGCGTTTGTGTGGTTGATACATTTTTGTCTTGATGCGGCAGTCGCATGAAACGGGCGACGCTTAAAGGCAGGGTTGGGTCGATATGCAGTTTTTGCGGCACATAGCCAATGGACAGGTTCGCGGCTTTTTCAATCGTGCCTTTGGTCGGGGTGATGGCCCCGATCAAGGCGCGGATGAGGCTGGATTTACCGGATCCGTTCGGCCCGACAATAGTGACTATTTCACCTTTGCCGATTGCCATGCTGACATTGGAAATTGCAATGTTGCGCCCGTATTTTACGGTCAGATTTTCAACGTTCAAAAGGCTCATGCGCGTGGGCTATCCTGACAGGTAGGGCAAAGGCCCTCGGCTTCGATGATTGTACGTTCGATTAAAAACCCCGCAGCTTTGGCGGCCGTGCCAAGAAATCCGCGCAAAGGTTTGGTTTTGGCCTCTACAACGCATTTACATTTTCGGCAAATCATAAAAACAGGCGTGTGGGATTGACCGGGATGTGCACAGGCGGAATAGGCGTTGAGCTTTTCAATTTTATGTACAAATCCGTTTGCGACCAGAAAATCCAGGGCACGGTAAACCACAGGCGGTTGCGAGCCTAAACCCTCTTGATCAAGCGAGGCCAATATATCGTATGCGCCTATTGCCTTGTGCTCATATAATAACAATTCCAGCACCCGGCGGCGGGTTTTGGTGAATTGTAGGTTTTCATGTGCACAGTAAGCATCCGCAGCCGAAAGTGCTTCTTTGATGCAGGTTGAATGATCATGTTGTCCAAAACCCAGTGACATGGCTTATCCGTATGTTATAATGTAACACCACCTATGTGATAAACATAATTACCGCAAGCCTAATCTGGTTGAAATCATTGGATAGGGTCAGGTTTCTAATCAAGCTAATCTTAACATAAGAATGATTACGCGCCTTTACGGAGTATTTCACTAACTCGTGATGTCGAAAGCCGGTGGAATGTGATATTGAGAATGTAAAGGCGCGGTCTGTTAAGATCGGCGCGGAAAAGATATTACGGGAGGTCATGTACATGTTTCTTAAATATCTGTTGATTTTGACGATGGTAACCAGCATCC
>CAZMMG010000034.1:0-12994 GCA_964567355.1 uncultured Neptunicoccus sp. | reverse complement strand
GCCATTTGGCCCGTGGTAAACTTCTGCCGCGTGACCGTGTTGCGGGACTGTTGGATGCAGGTGCGCCGTTTCTGGAAATCGGCTTGTTTGCCGCCCACGATGTTTACAATACAGATCTGCCCGCCGCCGGTGTTATCGCGGGCGTAGGGCAGGTCGAAGGCCGCGATTGCATGATCGTGTGTAATGACGCCACCGTTAAGGGTGGCACCTATTTTCCGCTGACGGTGAAAAAACATCTGCGTGCGCAAGCCATCGCCGAAGAAAACCACCTGCCGTGCATTTACCTTGTCGACAGCGGCGGGGCCAACCTGCCCAATCAGGATGAGGTGTTTGCCGATAAAGACCATTTCGGCCGGATTTTTTACAATCAAGCGCGGATGAGCGCCAAGGGCATTGCCCAAATCGCCGTGGTGTTGGGGTCTTGTACTGCAGGCGGGGCTTATGTGCCCGCGATGTCCGACCAAACCATTATCGTCAAGGAACAGGGTACGATTTTTCTGGCAGGCCCACCCCTGTTGAAAGAGGCCACGGGCGAGGTTGTGGATGCTGAAACTCTGGGTGGAGGTGACACCCACACGCGTCTGTCTGGGGTCGCGGATTATCTGGCAAATGACGATGCGCATGCGCTGGCTTTGGCGCGGCAATGTGTGCGTAATCTGGGCGATGCACCCGCAAGTACATTAGCAGTACGCACCCCCAAGGCCCCCGTACTTGACCCATCCGAATTGCTGGGCGTGGTGCCGAAAGACGCGAAAACCCCTTATGATATTCGCGAGATTATTGGCCGTATTGTAGACGGATCCGAGTTTGAGGAATTCAAGGAACGTTTCGGCGCAACTCTGGTTTGCGGCTTTGCCCATATCGACGGCATGCCTGTCGGTATTCTGGCCAATAACGGTGTGCTGTTTTCCGAAAGCAGTCAGAAAGGCGCGCATTTTGTGCAACTGTGCTGCAAACGCAAAATTCCGCTTTTATTCTTGCAAAATATTACCGGCTTTATGGTAGGGGCAAAATACGAAGCAGGCGGCATTGCCAAGGACGGGGCCAAATTGGTGGCTGCGGTATCTTGCGCCGATGTTCCGAAAATCACCGTGGTGGTCGGTGGCTCTTATGGTGCAGGAAACTACGGCATGTGCGGGCGGGCTTATGGGCCGCGCTTTATGTGGATGTGGCCGAACGCGAAAATCTCCGTCATGGGCGGCGAACAGGCCGCAGGGGTGATGGCCACCGTGACGCGTGATGCGATTGAGGCCAAGGGCGGCACGTTTTCGGATGAAGAAGAACGCAAGTTGAAACAACCGATCCTCGATCAGTTCGCAAAGCAATCGCAGCCGCTATATGCCTCGGCACGGCTATGGGACGATGGCATTATCGACCCCGCAAAAACCCGCGATGTGGTGGCTTTGTCCCTGCGTGCGGCCCTTAATGCACCAATTGCAGAGACGCAGTTCAGCGTCTTTAGAATGTAGGGGTGGGGCGCATGTTCACGAAAATTCTGATTGCCAATCGCGGTGAAATCGCTTGCCGTATCATCAAAACCGCCAAGCGTATGGGGGTGGCCACAGTAGCGGTTTATTCCGATGCGGACGCGGATGCTTTGCATGTGTCCTTGGCTGATGAGGCGGTGCATATCGGCGGCTCGGCGGCAACCGATAGCTACCTGCAAATCGACCGCGTGATAGACGCGGCCTTGCAAACCGGGGCGCAAGCGGTGCATCCGGGCTATGGATTTTTATCGGAAAATCCTGATTTTGCCGAAAAACTGGCACAGGCAGGGCTGGTTTTTATCGGCCCAACCGCCGATGCCATTCGCAAAATGGGACTGAAAGACCATGCCAAGCATTTGATGGAACAAGCGGGTGTTCCGGTGGTTCCCGGCTATCACGGAACAGAACAGGATACTGGTTTTCTAGCCGCGGAAGCCGCAAAAATCGGTTACCCCGTCATGGTCAAAGCCCGTGCAGGCGGCGGCGGCAAGGGGATGCGCCTGGTTGAAAAGGCTGATGATTTCAAAGCCGCGCTTGGCTCGGCACAGCGTGAAGGCAAGGCCAGTTTTGGCGATGCCCATGTGTTGATCGAGAAATATATCACAGCACCCCGCCATATCGAAGTGCAGGTTTTCGGCGATAGCTATGGCAATATCGTGCATTTGTTCGAGCGTGATTGTTCATTACAACGCCGCCACCAAAAAGTCATCGAAGAGGCTCCTGCTCCTGACATGCCCGAGGTTGTACGCAACGCCATGACTGATGCAGCCACACGTGCGGCGGCCAAGATTTTTTATCAAGGCGCGGGTACGATTGAGTTTATTGTCGACGGTTCCGGGCCTTTACGAGAGGACGGTTTCTGGTTTATGGAAATGAACACGCGGCTGCAGGTGGAACATCCTGTGACCGAAGCGATCACGGGGCAGGATTTGGTGGAATGGCAGTTGCGCGTTGCCGCTGGTGAGCCACTGCCTCTGAGCCAAGATCAGCTTGCAATTAACGGTCACGCTTTTGAAGCGCGGATTTATGCCGAAGACCCGCAAAACGATTTCATGCCTGCCCCCGGAACGCTGTCTGATGTGCGGTTTGGCGCCGGTTGCCGTGTTGAAACAGGCGTGCAAACAGGTGATAAAGTCAGCCCGTTTTATGACCCGATGATTGCGAAACTGATCTCGCATGAAGCCACGCGTAGGGCTGCCTTAACCAGTTTGAGGCAGGGCTTAAACGAAACCATTTGCTCAGGCACAAAGACCAACCTGACGTTCCTTTCACGTCTTTGCGCTGACAAGGATTTTTCTCAAGGGCGTTTGGATACAGGGCTAATCGGGCGCAAAGGCGACAGTCTGATGCTGCCTGTGGCTATGTCACCGTTTGCAGTCTTGGTTGCCGCTTTGCTGGCAAATGGAATTGATCCACAAGATGAACGTCTTGGCTGGCAGCACTGGGGAAAAAGTCAGCAGGTGTTGACCTTGGCGGGTATTTCAGGCCGGCTGCAATTCAATGGCACTGGCAGCATTAACCTGTTCCTTGAAGATGAATCTCACGCATTTGAAGCCGTCAAATATGGCAATGGCCAAATGACCGCGCACGCAGACATAAAAAACCTGACCGCTTTGTTTTCCCGCTCAGACAGTACCATTATGGTGAAACTGGAAGGCGAAGAATTTCACTTTCACGCTGTTGATCCCTTGGAAGTCAATGCCATGGAATCCGATAATGCCGACTGTGTTTTTGCACCGATGACGGGGATTGTCAGCATGGTTCATGTGGCATCGGGTGATGCCGTGCAAAAGGGCGATGTTTTGTTGGTACTGGAAGCGATGAAAATGGAACATGCCCTGTGTGCGCCGCGCGATGGGGTGATTGCGGATGTGATGTGCAAAGCGTCAAGTGCCGTGGATGAAGGCAGCCAGTTGGTTATCTTGCAAGAGGTGGCAACATGACCGAGAATCATGTGACAGTCTATGAGGTCGGCCCGCGCGACGGCTTGCAAAATGAAGCCGGGATCGTGCCGACGCAGCAAAAGATTACGCTGATTGATCTGTTGTCTGAAACGGGATTGCGTAGCATCGAGGCGACCAGTTTCGTCTCGCCTAAATGGGTGCCGCAAATGGCGGATGCGGCAGATGTAATGGCAGGGATAGCCCGTAAAAAAACTGTCACTTATGCGGCTTTAACCCCGAATATGAAAGGGCTGGATGCCGCCCTTAATGCGGGTGTGAATGAGGTTGCTATCTTTGGTTCCGCATCTGAAAGTTTCAGCCAAAAAAACATCAACTGCACGATTGCCGAAAGTCTGGAAAGGTTTGCCCCCGTCGCCAAAGCCGCCCTTGCGGCGGGTGTGACGTTGCGCGGTTATGTGTCTTGTGTGATTGCTTGCCCCTATGAGGGCGCAATAGCTGCTGAACAAGTGCGCAATATCACGCAAGCCCTATTGGACTTAGGCTGCGGTCAGGTTTCTTTGGGTGACACTATCGGCAAAGGCACTCCTGAAACCACGGCGCATTTATTGGACACGCTTATCGGGACGATAGCAGCCGATCATTTGGCAGGGCATTTCCACGACACCGACAGCACAGCATTGGCGAATGTGAAATGTGCATTAGATTATGGGTTACGGTGCTTTGACAGTGCCATTGGCGGTTTGGGCGGGTGTCCCTACGCTCCGGGTGCCAAGGGTAACCTATCAACGATTTCTCTGGTGGAAATGTTGCAGGGCGCAGGCTGGGAGACAGGGTTGGATATGGGAAAATTACACGTGGCAGAGGCCTATTTACAAACCAACATAGCAGGAGTTGCTGATGCCCTATAGTACGATCAAAGTCACTACGGACGCACGCGGCATTGCCACGCTGACATTGGCGCGACCCGAAAAACACAACGCGATGAACCATGAAATGATGGTCGAGATTACGGATGCCTCCCAAACCCTTGGCGCGGATGACACAGTGCATGCGGTTATACTGTCAGCACAGGGCAAAAGCTTTTGTGCAGGTGGTGATTTGAACTGGATGCGGGCGCAAGCTGAACAGGATCACGCCGGTAAAATTGCTGAAGCACATGTTCTGGCCAATATGCTTGCCACGCTTAACGCCCTGCCCAAACCCCTGATTGGTCGCATAGAGGGCAATACTTATGGTGGCGGTATCGGGATGATGGCGGTTTGCGATATTGTCGTGGCGGTGGATGGTTTGCGCTTTGCTTTAACCGAAACAAAGCTAGGCCTAATCCCCGCTACCATCGGGCCTTTTGTATTGCGCCGCATGTCGGAAACCTACGCGCGGCAGGTGTTTTTCACTGCCAAAACCTTTGGCACGGAACTGGCCTTGCGTTCAGGACTTGTCAGTTCGGTTTGTGCAGCGGATGCAATGGATGCCGCGATTGAAGCGGAAATAAAACCGATCTTGCAAACCGCGCCCGGTGCTGTGGCCGAGGCCAAACGCCTGTTGCAACAGATGCAGGGCCGCGATGTGGAACGTGATATAGAATTGACGGTCAACGCTTTGGCAGACCGTTGGGAAACAAAGGAAGCGCAGCTTAGAATTGCTGCATTTTTGAAGGATAAGACATGACAAAAACAGTTGTTATTGCGGGTGCCGTGCGCACGCCAATGGGCGGATTTCAGGGTGATTTTGCCCAAACATCTTCGCCTGAACTTGGGGCCGCCGCAATCAAAGGCGCATTGGAAAATGCGCATGTGGACGCGGGCGATGTCGACGAGGTTCTGATGGGCTGCGTTCTGCCGGCAGGCTTGGGTCAAGCCCCCGCACGCCAAGCCACTTTGGGCGCGGGCCTACCGCAATCGGTGCCGGCCACGACGGTGAACAAAGTTTGTGGTTCTGGCATGAAAACCGTGATGCTTGCCACCGATCAAATCCTTGCAGGCTCGCAAAGCCTGATGGTGGCGGGCGGCATGGAAAGCATGTCTCTGGCCCCGTATTTGTCTGATAAAACCCGTCGCGGGGCGCGTCTGGGTCATGTTGAAATGAAAGATCATATGTTTCTTGACGGGCTGGAAGATGCCTATGACAAGGGCAAATTGATGGGTCTATTTGCCGAAAAATGCGCCGAAAAATACCAGTTTACCCGCGAAGATCAGGATGCCTATGCGTTGCAGTCTTTGAGCAATGCATTGGCGGCGCAAAAAGCGGACGCATTTGATGTGGAAATTATCCCCTTCACGGTGAAAACCCGCAAAGGCGAGATCACCATCGCTAAGGACGAACAACCAGCAAAAGCCCGGCCTGAAAAAATTCCTACCCTACGCCCCGCGTTCAAAAAAGACGGCACGGTCACGGCAGCGAATTCCTCGTCTATCTCGGACGGTGCGGCAGCACTTGTGCTGACCAGCGGCGAAAATGCCAAGGCCAAAGGCCTGACCCCGCGCGCCCGCATCATTGGCCACGCCAGTCACGCCCAAGACCCAAGCTGGTTCACCACTGCCCCCGTTTTGGCAGTCAAAAAACTGTTGGCAAACATTGGCTGGTCAGTAGCGGACGTTGACCTGTGGGAAGTGAATGAGGCTTTCGCCGTGGTGCCCATGGCATTCATGAAAGAATACGGCCTGCCGCGTGATATCGTCAACGTCAACGGCGGTGCCTGTGCGCTTGGCCATCCTTTGGGGGTGTCGGGTGCGCGGATTATCGTAACCTTGCTTAATGCCATGGAAAAACGCGGCTTGAAACGCGGTGTGGCTGCGATTTGCATCGGTGGCGGTGAAGGCACGGCTATTGCGATAGAAAGGGACTAGGCGCATGAAAAGTATCGAACAACTATCCGCAGTTATCACCGGTGGCGCATCAGGCCTTGGGGCTGCAGTAGCAACGCTTCTGGCATCCAAAGGTGCGAAAGTTGCCTTGTTGGATATGAATGCGGAGGCGGGTGAAGCTAAGGCGACCGAGCTGGGCGGCGTGTTTTGTCAAGCGGATGTCAGCGACCCGGCCAGCGTGGCAGCGGCACTGAGCAAAGCGCGTGCTACGCATGGTCAGGAACGTATTTGCGTGAATTGCGCTGGCATTGCGCCTGCGGCAAAAACCGTGTCACGTGGAGCGGCGCACGATCCGGCCCTGTTTCTAAAGGTCATCAGCGTCAACCTTATGGGCACGTTCAACGTAGCCAGCCAATCGGCTTTGGGCATGGCGGCCGCGGATGCGCTGAACGGTGATGGTGAACGTGGTGTGATCATCAACACCGCCTCGGTTGCCGCCTTTGAAGGCCAAATCGGTCAGATCGCTTATGGCGCGTCCAAAGGCGGGGTGGCGGCGATGACCCTGCCGATGGCCCGCGATTTGGCAAAATCGGGCATTCGGGTTATGGCCATCGCGCCCGGGATTTTCAAAACGCCGATGGTCGCGGCTTTCCCGCAGGAAGTGCAGGATGCGTTGGCCACAAACATTCCGTTCCCGTCCCGTTTGGGCACGCCGGAAGAATTTGCCGCCCTCGTTTGCCATATGATCGAGAACGGCTTTTTGAACGGTGAGGTCGTGCGCCTTGATGGCGCGACACGGATGCAACCCAGATAGGATGATAGCCAATGCAATTTGACCTTAGCGAAGAACAACAGCTTTTTTATGACACTGCTTATGCGTTCGGTCAGGATGAAATAGCCCCGAACGCGCAGACTTGGGAACGCGACGGGGCAATCCCGCAAAGTGTTTTGAAAGCCGCAGGTGATCTGGGCTTTGGCGGTATCTATGTCCCCGAGGAATTGGGCGGCACAGGGCTTAGCCGCCTTGACGCCACTTTAATTTTCGAAGCCTTGGCGATGGCCTGCCCGTCCGTATCCGCCTTTATGTCGATCCATAACATGTGCACCAATATGGTAGCAAAATACGCCACCGACAGCTTTAAAGCCGAATGGTTGGACCGGATGATCGGTTTCGAGATTTATGCCGCCTATTGCCTGACCGAACCGGGTTCCGGCTCGGATGCTGCCGCCTTGCGCACACGGGCGGAAAAAACTGGGAGCGGTTATAGTCTCAGCGGCAACAAAGCCTTTATATCAGGTGGCGGTTTTGCCGATCTTTATCTGGTGATGTGCCGCACTGGCGATGCGGGGCCAAAAGGCATCTCGACCGTTTTGGTGCCAAACGGCACCAAGGGCCTGTCTTTCGGGGCGCAAGAACAGAAAATGGGTTGGAAGTCGCAGCCAACAGCGCAGGTGCAAATGGATGCCTGCGAAGTTCCCGCAGATCACCTAATGGGGGCCGAGGGGTCAGGCTTCAAATACGCTATGGAAGGCCTTGACGGAGGCCGTCTCAACATTGCCGCCTGCTCTTTGGGGGCCGCCACGCAAGCGATGAAAATCGCTGCAAACTATATGGGTGAACGCAAGGCTTTCGGTAAGACGCTGGATCAATTCCAAGCCCTGCAATTCAAGCTGGCGGAAATGGAAACCAAACTGGCCGCGTCGCGGGTGTTCCTGCGCCAAGCCGCATGGAAACTGGATCAGGGCGCACATGATGCCACCAAACATTGCGCGATGGCAAAACTGTTTGTCACCGACGCCTGTTTTGAAGTGGCAAATGACGCACTGCAAATGCTGGGTGGCTACGGCTATCTGCAAGATTACGGCATCGAGAAAATCGTGCGCGACATCCGCGTGCATCAAATTCTGGAAGGCACAAACCAGATTATGCGGATGATCATCTCACGCTCGGTTCTGGCTGAACGGGGGCTGTCTTGACGGATCTGATTGTCGCAAAAACCGGTTGCGCAGGGCATGTAACCCTGAACCGCCCGAAAGCGTTGAATGCGCTGACCCATGCTATGTGTCTCGGCCTTGAGCGGGCTATGACGGATTGGCAAAACGATCCGTCTGTGTCGCTGCTGTTGATCGATGCTGTTGGTGAGAAAGCCTTTTGTGCAGGCGGCGATATTGTAGGCATCTATAACGAGGGCAAAAATGGCGAGGTGCAAAAAGCACGGCAATTCTGGCGTGACGAGTACCGTTTGAACCACGCCATTTCCAGCTACGCCAAACCCTATGTTGCGATCATGGACGGGATTGTGATGGGTGGCGGCGTTGGTATCACCGCGCATGGCTCGCACCGGGTTGTGACTGAGCGCACCATGTTTGCCATGCCCGAATGCGCTATCGGTCTGTTGCCCGATGTGGGGGGGACTTATTTGTTGGGGCACATGCCAGGGGCGTGTGGAGAATATACCGGCCTGACGGGTGCACGCCTGAGCGGGGCGGATTGTATTTATGCGGGACTTGCGGATTATTTCGTGCGCTCCGAAAAGTTGGACAGCCTGAAAGCGGCATTGCTGGAAACCGGCGATGTGGCGGTGTTGCAAGAGTTTGCCACGACTCCCGAGGTCGCCTCACTGGAAACAAACCGCACAGCGATAGACGCGGCATTTGCTGAAAATACCGTTGAGGATATTATTCAAAATCTGCAAAGTGATCCATCGGATTTTGCTAAAACCGCCCTTAAGGGCCTTTCGCGTGGCGCACCGCTGTTACTGAAAACCACGCTGGCAGCCCTGCGCGCCGCGCGCAACGACGGCTTATTGGAACATGCCTTGCGCAATGAATACCGCATTGTTTCGATGGCCCTTGAAGACGGCGAGTTGCTTGAGGGCATTCGTGCCGCCGTGATCGACAAAGACCGATTACCCAAATGGAAATACCCGAGGCTGGAAAGCGTGCCAAAAAAACTGGTTGATCGCCTATATCAACCTGCCGCTGACGGCGATTTTGCAATAGATAAAGGATAAAACGATGCTTGAAACTCTGAAAATCACCCGCGAAGGCGGCGTTGTTCTGGTGCAGATTAACCGTCCGAAACAACTGAATGCGCTGAATGAAAAAATGCTGGAAGAGGTCATCGCAGAACTTACCCCCTTGGACAAAGATCCCAGCGTGGGCTGCTTTGTGCTGACCGGCAACGAAAAAGCCTTTGCCGCAGGGGCCGACATCAAGGAAATGCAAGGCAAGAGCTACGCAGACATGGCCGCAAACGATTACTTTTCCGACTGGGACATTTTCACTGCGTTCCATACCCCGAAAATTGCCGCCGTCAATGGCTTTGCGCTAGGGGGCGGCTGTGAATTGGCGATGATGTGCGATTTTATAATTGCAGGCGAAGGTGCGAAGTTCGGTCAGCCGGAAATAAAACTCGGGGTGATGGCTGGCATGGGTGGTTCGCAACGTATGACTAAACTTATCGGGCGTGCCAAATCGATGGATATGCATCTGACTGGGCGGATGATGGATGCCGCCGAAGCATTGTCTTCGGGGCTTGTGGCGCGTGTGGTCAAGGACGATCAGGTTGTTGAAACGGCGATGGATGCGGCTAAAACCATCGCTGGCTATTCAAAACCGGTTACCGGCTTTATCCGTGACGCGGTCAACCGTGCGGATGAGGGCAGTCTTGCCGAAGGCCTATTTTTTGAACGCCGCGTATTCCATTCGTTGTTTGCCACCGAGGACCAAAAAGAGGGCATGAACGCTTTTATCGAGAAGCGCAAAGCCGAGTTCAAAGGCTGCTGACTGGCTATCTTTGTTCGGGTAAAAGCCGCGTGCTGGCGATTTTTTTATTCAAAACCGCCTCGCGCCACAGCATTAAAAGACCGCCCCCCAAGATCAGGGCCATACCAGCCCATGCCACACTGTCGGGCCATTCGTTGAAGATGGTAATGCCCCAAAACACCGATAGAATCAGGGCGGTGTACTCGATCGGGGCAATCACGGCGGCTTCGCTCAGGCGGTAAGCCTGAGAGATAAAATAGCCCCCTACGGCACTGGCGACGCCGACGCTGGCCATGATCATCAGATCAGACGGAGCCGGCCAAACCCAGGGGCGTAATAGAAACCGAAGGGCGGCACTGTCCTGTCCAGCATACCGCCCGTCACCGAAAATAAGCCCCATAAGTGCCGAGATTATGACAAAGGTTAACTGGATATAGAATGACATGGTTGATGCTTTTTCGGTGCCACCCATTTTACGTGTCATCATATGCAGCCCAGCATAGCAGAACGCGGCGCCAACGGGGAAAAGCGCTGCCATTTGGAAGCTGCTTGATGTCGGGCGCAGCATGACGGTGGCTCCGACCAGCCCCAGAAAAACTGCAAACCAACGCCAAGGGCCGACTTTTTCGGCTAGAAAGATCACCGAAAAAATTGTGATGATCAGTGGTGAGACAAAGAAAATCGCGGTGGCCTCGGACAGGGGTATTTCGGCAAGGCCGAGGAAAAACATCAGATTGGCAAAAACCACAAAACTGCCGCGCAACAAATGTTGCTTAAGGTGTTTGGTGCGCAACAGCGTATAGCCACCCTCCAGCGGCATGATGATCGCCACAGTTACGATCAACCCGATGCTGGCACGCACCAGAACAACCTGATGAAGCGGGTAATCCCCGCTGACAAATTTAATGCCAACATCATTTAGTGAAAAGGCAGATGAGGCGATAAATGCGCTTATAATGCCCAAGCCCGCCATGGATAGAGATTTTGTTTTCATGCCCTCTCGTGGCAGATATATTTCACTACCGCATGTAGGTTTGCGACACCACCGATGACGCATTTAATCTCGACTTTCTAGCAGATATACAAAAGGATGGGGTTATGAAAACAATAACCGACTTCCCCCACCGTGTGGTTGAACACGAAGATATGCCGATCATCATGTCGGACGGTTGCCGCCTGTCCGCACGTGTCTGGATGCCTGAAAATGCTGCCCTAAACCCTGTTCCGGTGATTTTGGAACATCTACCCTACCGCAAACGCGATGGCACCATTGCCCGCGATGAATTGACCCACCCATGGTTTGCAGGCCACGGTTATGTCTGTATCCGCACCGATATGCGCGGCAACGGCGACAGTGACGGGCTGATGGATGACGAATATACCGCGCAGGAATTACAAGACGCAGTTGAAGTTATCGAATGGGCCGCAAAGCAGCCGTGGTGCAATGGCAATATCGGCATGATGGGAATTTCATGGGGTGGTTTTAACGGGTTGCAAGTGGCCGCACTGGCCCCTGAACCGTTGAAAGCCGTGATCACCATCTGTTCGACCACAGATCGTTATGCGGACGACATCCACTATAAAGGCGGCTGCATGCTGGGCGAGAATTTTGGCTGGAGCAACACTATGCTGGCCTATTCATCGCGCCCGCCCGATGTGGCGATTGTCGGCAATCGTTGGCATCAGATGTGGATGAACCGGCTTGAAAACCTTGAACCCGACCTGTTTACATGGGCAAGCCATCAACATCGCGATGCCTATTGGAAACACGGTTCGGTTTGCGAGGATTATGCGGCGATCAAGGCTGCGGTTTTATCTATCGGTGGCTGGCATGACGGCTACCGCAACACCATTTCGCATCTGCTGACGAACCTTTCGTCTCCGGTTAAGGGTATCATCGGCCCGTGGATCCATAAATACCCGCATATCGCCGCCCCGAAACCTGCCATCGGGTTTTTACAAGAGGCTAAACGCTGGTGGGATCACTGGTTGAAAGGGATAGATACAGGCGTTGATAAAGACCCCGATTTGCGCGTCTATCTGATGGATAGCGTGGCACCAAAGCGTTGGTACGATGAACGCCCCGGACGCTGGATTGCGGAAACCGAATGGCCATCCAAGCGAATTAAAATGAAAACCCTGCATCTGGCGCAAGGGGCTGCACTAGCGGATACCCCAAGTACATTTTGCGTGGAACTGTCATCGCCGCAGGATTGCGGGCAGGCTGCGGGCGAATATTTTCCCTTCACCTATAGTGACGAGTTGCCCGGAAATCAGGCCCGTGATGACGCAGGCTCGGCCTGTTTTGACAGCGATGAGTTGGACAAGGGACTGGATATTGTCGGGGCACCAAAAATTGAATTGCGGCTGGCTTGCGATCGGCCTTCGGGGCAGGTGACAGTACGTTTATGCGATCTGCGGCCAGATGGAACATCGGCCCTGATCACCTACGGCCATTTGAACCTGACCCACCGTGACAGCCATGAGCACCCGCGCCCTATACCCATCAACGAAATGCTTGATGTTGTGTTCGACCTTGATCAAATCGCTTACCGCATCCCCGCAGGCCACCGTTTGCGCATTGCAGTTTCAACCACATATTGGCCAATGCTTTGGCCGTCACCGGAAACTACCACGCTACGGATTGAAGCGGGGGTGATCACACTGCCCGAGCGCCCTTGGGCCAAAGGCGACGAAGTTTTGTTTGAGCCCCCCGAAGCCGCGCCAGCGTGGCGCACCAAAGAATTGCGAAAAGCGTCCTACGCCCGCGAATGTCTGCGCGATGCTGAAACCGGCGAAGTCACTATTCGTATTTCCAACGATGCCGGCGAAAATCAGGACTGTGCGCACGGCTTGATCTCGGGCAGTCGAATGAGCGAGGACTGGAGTATCCACCCCGATGATCCGACCTCGGCCAAAGCCAGCTCCGAATGGCATGAAACCGGGGGCCGCAGCGGGCAAATGTGGCGCACATGTGTGACCACCAAGATGCATTCGGACAAGACGGATTTTTATTTAAGTGCGAAGCTGG
>CAZMMG010000033.1:0-13225 GCA_964567355.1 uncultured Neptunicoccus sp. | reverse complement strand
CAGTCAGGGTTTCAAACAACCGAAACCGTAAGGCCATTCTTTGTTCGGAAAACAGATATTCTTTGTGTTTTTCGTTGGAAACTTTGATGTTCCAGCCCCCAGTGTTGGCAAGATAGGAAAAGCGGATCAGACCAACAACTTGATTGTTTAGATTTGTCACTATTTTTCCACCGTTCAAAAGGACTGTCAAAACACAGTTTTGTAAATCTCTCCAAAAAAAACAAGGGTGCAAACAAAAAGAGCCCCACTTGGGGGGCTCTTTTCATAACTGATATTTGACAAAACCTTAAACAGGCTGTTCGGTGCCGTCACCGCCGTTACCAAAACCGACGCTTAGATCTTCACCCATCACGCCGTCCACATTCTCGAACACTTTGTTCGGGTCAAAACTGTCGTCTTGCACAGGGGCAGCAAGGGCGGCTGCTGCTTCTGCCGCTTGGCGTTTGTCTTCGATCACAACCGCATCGCGTTCAGCGGCAATTTTCTTGATCTGGTGCGTCGCACCACCTGTACCCGCAGGGATCAAACGCCCAACGATCACATTCTCTTTCAGGCCGATCAAGCGATCACGTTTGCCCCGGGTTGCCGCATCCGTCAGAACCCGAGTGGTTTCCTGGAAGGACGCCGCCGAGATGAACGAGCGGGTTTGCAACGATGCTTTGGTGATACCCAGCAGAATCGGCCCGCCTTTGGCCGGCTCGCGCCCGCCTGCAACGGCTTTTTCGTTGGCTTCATCAAACTCGATCTTATCGACTTGTTCGCCTTTCAGAAGAGTAGTGCCCCCGGATTCGGAGATTTCCCATTTCTGCAGCATTTGGCGCACAATCACTTCGATATGCTTATCGTTGATTTTCACACCTTGCAGACGGTAAACCGCTTGAACCTCATCAACCATGTAATCGGCCAAAGCCTCAATACCCATAATATTAAGAATATCATGAGGTGCTGGGTTGCCATCCATAATGTATTCACCCTTACGGATAATATCCCCTTCCTGAACAGGAATGTGCTTACCTTTGGGCACCATATATTCGACTTTTGTATCTGGGTCGTCCAAGGATTCAATCGCGATACGGCGTTTGTTTTTATAGTCCTTGCCAAAGCGTACATAGCCATCGATTTCAGCAATAATGGCGTGGTCTTTCGGACGCCGCGCTTCAAACAATTCCGCCACACGTGGCAGACCACCGGTGATGTCCTTGGTTTTGGCACCTTCACGCGGAATACGCGCAAGCACGTCACCCGCTTCAATCTCTTGCCCGTCTTCAACCGACAAAATTGCTTCCACCGACATACCGTGCGTTTCAGGGTGACCGCTGTCCAGACGAACAGGTTCGCCTGTGGCTGGATCCATCACGATGATCTCGGGTTTCAAATCACTGCCTTTTGGCGCGGAACGCCAGTCGGTCACGATTTTCTGACTAATCCCTGTTGCATCATCGGTCACATCGCGAACCGAAATGCCTGAAACCAGATCAACAAATTTCGCGACACCCGCTTTTTCCGCCAAAATCGGCAATGTATAAGGATCCCATTCAAACAACTTGTCGCCGCGCGAAACCTTGTCGGCATCTTTGATAAGCAGTTTTGTCCCGTAAACAAGTTTGAACTTGGCACGCTCTATGCCGTTTTCATCCATCACTGCCAATTCGGTGCTGCGCCCCATGACAATCATTTCACCGTCACGGTTTTTCAGCAGGTTAGAATTGCGCAATTCAATGACCCCGTCCTGACTTGCTTCCTGGAACGACTGTTGGCCACCTTGCGCAATACCACCAATGTGGAATGTCCGCATGGTCAACTGCGTGCCTGGCTCGCCGATTGATTGCGCCGCAATGATACCAACAGCTTCACCCGGGTTGACAATCGTGCCGCGGGCCAGATCACGGCCATAACACATTGCACAAATACCGTCTTCAGCTTCACATGTCAGCGGCGAACGTATTTGTGTTGAAATGACATCAGCCGCTTCAATTTCATCCGCCATGCGTTCGTCAATCAAGGTGTTTTCCGGATATAACAGCTCATCCGTGCCCGGTTTCAGGACATCTTCAGCCAGAACACGGCCCAGCAGACGTTCTGACAGGCTGGATACGATTTCACCGTCGTTTACAGCAGCTTGCGCAGTAATCGAGCGTTCTGTACCACAGTCGTTCTGGCGCACGATGCAATCCTGTGCCACGTCGACCAGACGGCGTGTAAGGTACCCCGAGTTGGCCGTTTTAAGAGCCGTATCGGCTAGGCCTTTACGGGCCCCGTGGGTAGAGTTGAAATACTCTAATACGGTCAAACCTTCTTTAAAGTTCGAGATAATCGGCGTTTCGATAATCTCGCCCGAAGGTTTAGCCATCAAACCGCGCATACCGCCCAGCTGTTTCATCTGTGCGGGCGAACCACGCGCACCCGAGTGGGCCATCATGTAAACGCTGTTCGGTTCCAGTTCGGCCCCGGCATCATCCACTTTGACTGCAGACATTTCTGCCATCATCGCATCGGCCACCGTATCGGAACATTTAGACCAGATATCGACAACTTTATTGTATTTCTCGCCCTGAGTAATCAGGCCGTCCAGATACTGTTGTTCGAACTCTTTCACCTGATCACGGGTGCCATTCACAATCGCCCATTTGGTATCGGGAATAACCATGTCGTTTTTACCAAACGAAATACCGGCCTTGAACGCTTCACGGAAACCAAGGCGCATAATCTGGTCACAGAAAATAACACTCTCTTTTTGGCCGCAATAACGATAAACCGTATCGATGACTTCAGCCACATCTGATTTACGCAACAAACGGTTAGTCAGATCAAACGGGGCCTTTGCATTCAATGGCAAAAGAGAACCTAAACGCACACGGCCCGGCGTGGTTTCAAAGCGACACCAAACAATATTGCCTTCGTCATCCGCTTGCTGGATGCGGCACGTGATTTTGGAATGAAGATGTACAACACCGTTGTTCAAAGCATGTTCAACTTCTTGCGGATTGGCGAAGGTCATGCCTTGGCCTTTCAGACCTTCACGCGCCATGGTGATGTAGTAAATCCCAAGGATCATATCCTGAGATGGCACGATGATCGGTTTACCGCTTGATGGCGACAGAACGTTGTTAGTCGACATCATCAGAACCCGCGCTTCAAGCTGTGCTTCAAGCGACAAAGGTACGTGAACCGCCATTTGGTCGCCGTCAAAGTCGGCGTTAAATGCGGCACAGACCAACGGGTGCAACTGAATGGCTTTGCCTTCGATCAATACAGGTTCAAACGCCTGAATGCCCAAACGGTGCAAGGTTGGCGCACGGTTCAGCATGACGGGGTGTTCGCGGATCACTTCATCAAGGATATCCCAAACTTCGGGGCGTTCCTTTTCAACGATCTTCTTGGCCTGCTTCACAGTTGAAGACATACCTTTGGCTTCCAGACGTGAATAGATGAAAGGCTTGAACAGCTCCAACGCCATCTTTTTGGGCAGACCACACTGATGCAGTTTCAGCTCTGGCCCGGTCACGATCACCGAACGACCCGAAAAGTCGACGCGTTTACCCAACAAGTTCTGACGGAAACGGCCTTGTTTGCCTTTCAGCATATCGGACAATGATTTCAACGCACGTTTGTTAGCGCCTGTAATCACACGACCACGACGGCCATTGTCAAACAACGCATCCACAGACTCTTGCAGCATGCGTTTTTCATTGCGCACGATAATGTCGGGCGCACGTAGTTCGATCAGGCGTTTCAAACGGTTGTTCCGGTTAATCACGCGGCGATAAAGATCGTTCAAATCAGAGGTCGCGAAACGGCCCCCATCCAGCGGCACAAGCGGGCGCAATTCTGGTGGAATTACCGGCAAAACAGTCATCACCATCCATTCAGGGCGATTGCCACTGTCGATGAATGCCTCAACAACCTTTAGGCGTTTGATGATCTTTTTCGGCTTCAATTCGCCAGTGGCCTCGGCCAGATCTTCACGCAATTGTTCTGCTTCGGCTTCCAGATCAATGTTGGCCAGCATTTCACGGATGGCTTCCGCACCAATGCCTGCGTTGAACGCATCTTCACCATAGATGTCTTGCGCATCCATATATTCTTCTTCGTTCAGCATCTGGCCATAATTCAGGTCGGTCAGACCGGGTTCAATGACCACATATTGTTCAAAGTACAAAATGCGTTCCAGCTCGCGCAGGGTCATGTCCAGCATCAAACCAATGCGCGACGGCAGTGATTTCAAAAACCAGATATGGGCACAAGGGGCCGCCAGATCAATGTGGCCCATGCGTTCGCGGCGCACTTTTTGTAGCGTAACTTCAACACCGCATTTTTCGCAGACAACACCGCGGTATTTCATCCGTTTATATTTACCGCACAGACATTCGTAGTCTTTCACCGGGCCGAAAATACGCGCACAAAACAGGCCATCGCGTTCCGGTTTGAAGGTACGATAATTGATGGTTTCCGGTTTTTTGATCTCGCCAAAAGACCAACTTAAAATCCGCTCTGGCGAGGCCAAAGAGATTTTAATCTCGTCAAAAGATTTCGGTGGCTGGACCGGGTTAAACGGGTTGTTCGTGATTTCTTGGTTCATTTTTTAGATCCTAATCTCGAGTTCCAAAGGGAGCAGGCGCGAACGCCTACTCTGTTTCCGCGTCCAGCAATTCGACATTCAAGCCGAGAGAGCGGATTTCTTTGACAAGTACGTTAAACGATTCCGGAATACCGGCCTCGAAATTGTCTTCACCTTTAACGATGCTTTCATAGACTTTCGTCCGTCCGGCAACGTCATCCGATTTCACTGTCAGCATTTCTTGCAGCGTATAAGCCGCACCATATGCTTCCAGTGCCCAGACTTCCATTTCGCCGAAGCGCTGGCCACCGAACTGGGCTTTACCACCCAAAGGTTGTTGCGTGACAAGACTGTACGGCCCAGTGGAACGGGCGTGGATTTTATCATCGACCAAGTGATGCAGTTTCAACAGATACTTCATACCGACGGTAACTTTACGAGCGAATTTTTCACCCGTACGGCCATCATAAACCACCGACTGCGCAGAGCTATCAAATCCAGCCCGTTTCAATGCATCATCAATGTCGGCCTCTTTCGCACCATCGAAAACCGGTGTTGCAATTGGCACACCGCGCGTCACATTACCCGCTGCTTCCAGAAACTGGTCATCGTCCATTGGTTTAATGGCTTGGTCATAAACCACATCGCCGTAAGCTAACCGCATTGCATCTTGCGCAGGGGTCATATCGCCAGTGCGGCGGTATTCCTGCAAGCCTTCATCAATGGCCATGCCCAGGCCGCGTGCGGCCCAACCCATGTGGGTTTCCAGAATTTGCCCGATGTTCATACGCGATGGCACACCCAAAGGATTCAAACAGAAATCAACAGGTGTACCGTCGGCCAGAAACGGCATATCTTCTTGTGGCACAACGCGTGAAATCACACCTTTGTTACCGTGGCGACCGGCCATTTTATCACCCGGTTGCAGCTTACGCTTCACGGCAATAAAGACTTTGACCATTTTCATCACACCGGGCGGCAAATCATCACCGCGACGGACTTTTTCAACCTTGTCTTCAAACCGCGCGGTCAGCGTACTTAACTGCAGTTCATAACGCGCATTCAAGGCTTCCACTTCAGCGGCTTCTTTGTCATCACTTAACGCCAGTTGCCACCATTGACCAAAGCTGAGCGTTTCCAGCAGGTCTTCGGTAATCGTCGAACCTGATTTCACGCCTTTAGGCCCTTTAACCGCAGTTTTGCCCAAAATCATGGTTTTCAAGCGGGCATAGATGTTGCGATTCAAAATACCGGTTTCATCGTCGCGGTCACGGGCCAGACGTTCAACTTCTTCGCGCTCGATTTGAAGCGCACGTTCGTCTTTTTCAATGCCGTGGCGGTTAAATACACGCACTTCAACAACCGTACCATAATCACCGGGTGGTAGTTTCAGCGAGGTGTCTCGAACATCAGATGCTTTTTCTCCAAAGATCGCCCGCAGAAGTTTTTCCTCGGGTGTCATTGGGCTTTCGCCTTTTGGGGTGATTTTGCCGACCAGAATATCCGCAGGCCCCACTTCGGCACCGATGTAAACAATGCCGGCTTCGTCCAGATTACGCAGGGCTTCTTCGCCTACGTTCGGAATATCACGAGTAATTTCCTCTGGGCCAAGCTTGGTGTCGCGCGCGGCAACCTTGAACTCTTCAATATGCACAGATGTAAAGACGTCGTCTTTCACAATCCGTTCCGAGATCAAAATACTATCTTCGTAATTGTACCCCATCCAAGGCATAAAGGCGACGAGGATATTTTTACCCAAAGCCAATTCGCCAATGTCCGTAGACGGGCCATCGGCCACAACTTCACCGGCAACAACCCGGTCACCAACCTTCACCAAAGGGCGTTGGTTAATGCAGGTATTCTGGTTCGAACGTTGGAATTTGCGCAAACGGTAGATGTCCACGCCAGGATCGCCAGCTTCCATTTTGTCTGTTACACGCACAACGATACGCATCGCATCGACCTGATCTATCACACCGCCACGTTTCGCGGCAATGGCAGCACCACTGTCACGGGCCACGATACTTTCGATACCAGTGCCCACAAGAGGTGCTTCTGCTTTCAGCAAAGGCACCGCCTGACGCATCATGTTCGAGCCCATCAAAGCGCGGTTGGCGTCATTGTTTTCAAGGAACGGGATCAAGGATGCCGCTACAGACACAAGCTGTTTCGGTGAAACGTCGATATAATCGATGTTTTCAGGCGGGTTCAGCATAAAGTCGCCGCCCTTACGGGTCGAAGCCAATTCATTGATGAACTTACCATTTTCATCCAATTGCGCGTTGGCCTGTGCCACTGTATGGCGCATTTCTTCCGTCGCGGACATATACGTCACGTCATCGGTCACAGTCCCGTCAATCACTTTGCGGTACGGAGTTTCGATAAAGCCGTATTTGTTCACCCGGGCAAAAGACGCCAAAGAGTTGATCAAACCAATGTTCGGCCCCTCGGGGGTCTCAATCGGACACATACGACCATAGTGGGTTGGATGCACATCGCGCACTTCAAAACCAGCACGTTCGCGGGTCAAACCACCTGGGCCAAGCGCTGACAGGCGGCGCTTGTGGGTAACTTCAGATAACGGATTGGTTTGGTCCATGAACTGGGACAATTGTGAAGAGCCAAAAAATTCGCGCACCGCAGCCGCCGCAGGTTTTGCATTGATCAGGTCTTGCGGCATGATCGCATCAATCTCGACCGATGACATGCGTTCCTTGATGGCGCGATCCATGCGCAATAGGCCCACACGATACTGGTTTTCCATCAACTCGCCAACCGAGCGCACCCGGCGGTTTCCAAGGTGGTCAATATCATCGACATTGCCGCGCCCATCGCGCAACTCGACCAAAGCTTTGACAACGGCAATAATATCTTCTTTGCGCAAAGTGCGTTGAGTGTCTTCTGCATCCAGTTGCAAGCGCATGTTCATTTTCACACGGCCCACAGCGGACAGATCATAACGATCCGACTCAAAAAACAATGTGTCAAACAAGGCAGAGGCCGCATCAACGGTGGGTGGCTCACCCGGACGCATCACACGGTAGATGTCCATCAAGGCCGTATCGCGGCCCAGATTTTTATCAGCCGCCATTGTGTTGCGGATATAAGGGCCAACGTTGATATTATCGATGTCCAGCGTTGGAATGTCTTTGACACCATTTTCCAACAGCGTTTGGATTGTGCCACCAATTATGTTTTCTTCTTTGTCATATTCAAGCGTCAGCTCATCGCCGGCTTCCACCCAAATTTCGCCGGTTTCTTCATTGATGATATCAACGGCAGTATAACGGCCCGCCAAAGCTTCGAATGGCACAAGGACGTTTTTGACCTTGCCCTCTTCGATCAGCTTTTTGACCGCGCGCGGGGTTACCTTTTTGCCAGCTTCTGCAATCACGTCACCGGTTTTAGCATCGATGATGTCCATTGTCGGTTTTGTGCCACGTACACGTTCAGGAAAAAACTTGGTTACCCACGATTTTTTCTTTTTGTCGAACTTGTAGTTCACCGTGTCATAATAGGCCGCACAAATATCTTCCTGATCCAAACCCAGCGCATAAAGCAGGGTTGTCACAGGCAGTTTGCGGCGGCGGTCAATGCGCGAATAAACAATGTCTTTGGCATCAAATTCAAAGTCCAGCCAAGAACCGCGATAGGGAATAATACGGCTGGCGAACAACAGCTTTCCCGAAGAATGGGTTTTGCCACGATCATGGTCAAAGAAAACACCGGGGGAGCGGTGCATTTGGCTAACAATCACACGCTCAGTACCGTTGACCACAAACGTCCCGTTGTGGGTCATCAAGGGCATATCACCCATGAACACGTCTTGCTCTTTGATGTCTTTGACCGAACGCGCACCGGTATCTTCGTCCACATCAAATACGATCAGGCGCAGCGTCACTTTCAGCGGCGCGCTATAGGTCATGTCACGTTGTTGACATTCCTCGACATCGTATTTCGGCTTTTCCAGCTCGTATTTGACATATTCCAAAATCGCAGTTTCATTGAAATCCTTGATCGGGAAAACCGATTGGAATACCCCGTTAATACCCTCACCGATCATATGTGTGTCCTGATCGCCGGAGCGCAAGAAAAGATCATACGACCGCTTTTGCACTTCAATCAAGTTAGGCATATCCAAAACTTCGCGGATTTTACCATAGAATTTACGAATACGTTTCGTACCTGAATACGTCTGAGCCATACTCTGCTTTACCTTCTTATATATGTTCACCTATGAACAATCGTCGGGCACCGACGTTCAAAGCCAACGAAACACGCAAAAGCCCTATTCCTGCCAAAGTACCCTACTCTGGCTCCCGAGCCTTAACCGTGTCTTTCAAAAAGCCTATTTCATCAAGGCTCTTGGAAAGACAGGTTCGGCTGGCCCTGCATTTTGCAAGGCCAGCCAAATTATAATTAGGGCTAGATGCCCCGAAGATTACTTAAGCTCTACTTCAGCGCCAGCGGCTTCAAGTTTGGCTTTAAGCTCTTCAGCTTCAACTTTGTTACAGCCTTCTTTAACGGCTTTGCCGCCAGCTTCGACCAAGTCTTTAGCTTCTTTCAGGCCCAGACCGGTGATCGAGCGAACTTCTTTGATCACGTTGATTTTCTTTTGACCAGCAGATTTAAGAATGACGTCGAATTCGTCTTTTTCTTCTTCAGCAGCAGCACCATCAGCAGGGCCAGCCATTACAACAGCGCCACCAGCAGCAGGCTCGATGCCATACTCGTCTTTAAGAAGTGTTTTCAGTTCTTGTGCTTCAAGAAGGGTCAGACCAACAATCTCTTCAGCAAGTTTTTTAATATCAGCCATTTGATATGTTCCAGTTCATTTTACGTTCTGTTTCCAGTGCGGTTCGGTATTCAAACACACACCCGACAATTGCAGTTTGCGTTAAGCCGCCTTCTCTTCGATCGTTTCCAAGATGGAAGCGATGTTTGAGGCAGGCGCACCAATTGATCCAGCGATGTTCGCAGCAGGTGCAGCGATACAGCCAACGATCGAAGCAATAAGCTCCTCGCGTGACGGCATAGCGGCAACGGCTTTAACACCGGCAACATCAAGTTCTATTTCGCCCATAGCACCCCCAAGAATAACAAGCTTGTCGTTATCCTTGGCAAAGGCTTGCGTGACTTTCGCCGCGTTAACCGGGTCTTCTGAACAGGCCAGAACTGTCATTCCATCCAACAAATTTGCAATGCTTGCGCATGGCTTGCCGTCAAGAGCGATTTTGGCGAGCTTATTTTTGGCAACGCGTACAGTCCCACCAACCTCGCGCATACGCGCCCGGTAGTCCTGCATTTCCGCAACTGTAAGGCCTGCGTAGTGAGACACTACAACAACACCAGAGTCCGTGAAGATTTGGCCAAGTTCATCGACCAGGGCTTCTTTTTGGGCTCTATCCACAGTTTTTCTCCAAATTATAGAGGGCTTGCACCCTCCGGCTCAGTTATCACCAGATCCACTATCAGCTTCACTGGCATCTTAGGGTCCTTACTACGGGTCCCTCGCAAAATCGCTCGAGATAAATATAGTACCTCAGGCTATTATGTTCGTTCCCCATCTCAGGCAGGCAATTAAGCTGTTACCAGCACCCACCGTCTTGGACAGTTGAAAAGGCAGCGAACCGCCTTTCCATATCAACCGCATCCTTTGGGGCGCGGCTAAATTCTTCAGTCGGCCAGTGCCGCTTCAACATTCAAAGTCACACCTGGGCCCATGGTAGAGCTGACTGCGATCTTTTTCATATATGTGCCTTTAGCACCTTCAGGTTTTGCACGTTGAACAGCAGTAACGAAAGCTTTGATGTTTTCGACCAGCTTGGCGGCGTCAAACGACGCTTTGCCGATACCGGCGTGTACAACACCAGCTTTTTCAACTTTAAACTGCACTTCGCCGCCCTTGGCCGCTTCCACAGCCGCTTTGACATCCATGGTTACGGTGCCAACCCGAGGGTTAGGCATCAGGTTGCGCGGGCCCAAAACTTTACCCAAACGACCAACGATAGGCATCATGTCAGGGGTTGCAATGCAGCGATCAAATTCAATAGTACCGCCTTGCACAATTTCCATCAGGTCCTCGGCACCAACAATGTCCGCACCAGCAGCTTTGGCCTCATCGGCTTTCGCATCACGCGCGAACACAGCAACACGCATGGTCTTGCCTGTACCATTCGGCAGCGCGATAACACCGCGCACCATTTGGTCGGCGTGACGCGGGTCAACACCCAGATTAACGGCAATATCGATGGTTTCATCAAATTTTGCCTTTGCGTTGGCTTTGATCAAAGCCACGGCTTCTTCAACGGTTACGTTTGCTTTGTCAGCAAATGCCGCGCGAGCAGACGTTGTTCTTTTTCCAAGCTTTGCCATTACTTCACCTCGATGCCCATGGAACGCGCCGAACCCATGATGATTTTCATCGCGGCTTCAATGTCATTCGCATTCAGATCTTTCATTTTGACTTCGGCAATTTCTTTCACTTGCTTTGCAGTCACGGAACCAACAACTTCACGCGCCGGTAGTTTGGCGCCGGATTTCAGCTTGGCGGCCTTCTTCAACAGATAAGACGCAGGTGGCGTCTTGATGTCCATGGTGAAGGATTTATCAACGTAATAGGTGATAACTGTCGGGCAAGGTGCACCCGGCTCCAGTTCCTGCGTCTTGGCGTTGAACGCCTTGCAGAATTCCATGATGTTGATCCCGCGTTGACCCAAGGCCGGACCTACGGGTGGGGATGGGTTGGCTTGACCTGCTTTAACTTGCAGCTTCATCGTGCCAGCGACTTTTTTAGCCATTAAGGCCTCCTATTTTACTCCGATCCTTTGGCCGCGTGCCATTGGATCAATTGGTGTGGTCTGATCTGGATCACGCGTGACCCTCGTCTCCCACAGACACCATGCTTAGGTTTGTTTCATAACCTGCATGAATTCCAGTTCAACGGGCGTTTCCCGTCCAAAAATCGATACGGTCACCTTCAGACGGGACGTTTCCATGTCCACATCTTCGACCATGCCAGAGAACCCTTCGAACGGGCCGTCTGTTACATTCACCTGTTCGCCAACCTCGAATATGATTGTGGAACGCGGATTTTCCGCACCCTCTTCAACCTGATTCAATATAGAGCGCACTTCAGCATCGCGCATTGGACTTGGCTTGCCCGGCTGACCCAGAAAACCCATAACGCGGTTAACGTTGGATACCAGATGATAATTGTGTTCCGTCATATCCATATGGATCAGGATATAGCCCGGCATAAAGCGGCGCTCAACGGTCACTTTTTTACCTTTGCGCACCTCGATAACGTCTTCGGTTGGCACCAAAGCATCCTCGATCTGATCTTCCAAACCCTCTTGAACGACCAGCTCTTTGATTTGCTCGGCAACTTTTTTCTCGTAGTTCGAGAGAACACTTACCGAATACCACCGTTTAGCCATTTAGTCCGACACCTTCACGTGTTGACAGTTACCTGCCATAAATTCCATATATATCAGATGCTTACAGCACCCAAAACCGACAACAAAATAGCGCGCATACCGAATCGTCGCGCGCTATTCTTTAGATAAGTAAGGGGCTGATACCGCTCTAAACCCTTAATTTCAAGAGGCTAAATTGACTATCGCTTCCAGTCCGGTCCGAGCCGAAATATCAATCACCGAAAAGAAAATCGCAAACAGGGTCGCCATGATGAAAACCATCAGCGTTGTTATACCTGTCTCGCGGCGTGACGGCCAAATGATTTTTGCCACTTCTGCGCGGACTTGTTGTGCGAATTGCATTGGGTTGGTACGAGCCATCACCGTTATCCTTTATTGATCGCGGTCGTGATACCGATATTTTTAGTGGAATTCAAGAGGCCCTATACATATCATTCCCATAAGAACTCATTTAACCGCAATCTAGGTAGCGTACTTATAGGAGACAACCATGTTTGACACCTTTACAGTTGAAATCTCGGGATGGGCCAACGGGGCAACCATTCCGGCCAAATATGTATTCGGAAAAATAGATGCCGAAACCCATGTTACCCTTAGTGAAAATCTGAATCCCAAAATTTCATGGAGCCGCGCCCCATCGGGTACAAAATCCTTTGTAATCATCTGCCACGATCCGGATGTGCCATCCTCGGGTGAAGACGTAAATCAAGAGGGCAAAACAGTTCCCGCCGATCTGCCGCGCGTGGACTTCTACCATTGGGTTTTAATCGATATACCTTCAGAAGTAACCTCAATTGAAGAAGCTGCCGCATCCTCGGGCATTACCGCGAAAGGCAAACCCGTCGGGGCCAAACCTTACGGCGTCGCCGGGATCAACAGCTATACCGACTGGTTCGCAGGCGACGCAGATATGGCTGGCGATTACGGAGACTACGACGGCCCCTGCCCGCCATGGAACGACAGCATCCTGCACCACTATCATTTCACCCTATACGCTTTGGACATCGCAAGCCTCGGGTTAAGCGGCCCGTTCACTGGCACGGATGCCATAAAAGCGATGCAAAACCACATTCTGGGACAAAGCGGTTATATGGGGACATACAGCTTGAACCCCGGGCTATAAAACCAAAGACCCAAACACATTTTCGTGAGAATGCCTTTTGCAAGGGATGAAAAGCCGCGCAGCGTCGTCATCCATATAGGTGCCTGTCCATAAGCACCTCCATAT
>CAZMMG010000032.1:0-13383 GCA_964567355.1 uncultured Neptunicoccus sp. | reverse complement strand
CGCGAAAGCCACCGCGCACACGACGCGTGGCGCGACGCCGGGGGCGGCCTGGGGGCGCGGCGCGGCTTGTTGTATGCGGCTGTTCGATTTCTGTTTGACTTTGGCCAGGCCAAAGCGATGACGGATGCGGAACTGGCAAAGGTCGAGACGGATGTAAACGCCTATATTCGCCAAAACTCGCGGGTGGAAACCCGCATTATGACACCTGATGAGGCACGCGGTTTAGGGGCTCAAGCCCTGTTCGGTGAAAAATATGGCGATGAAGTGCGGGTGGTTTCAATGGGAACATTGGACGGCTCGGGCAAAGGTTTGGATAAAAACACCTATTCGCTGGAATTGTGCGGCGGCACGCATGTGTCGCAACTTGGTGAAATCGGTCTGTTTGCGCTGTTGGGCGAAAGCGCATCCGCCTCGGGCGTGCGGCGCATCGAGGCTCTGACTGGGGCGCAAGCTTTGGCGTATTTGAAAGGGCAGTCTGCCGCTTTGGCTGGTGTTGCCGGTACTTTGAAGGCCAAACCCGCAGACGTGGAAAACCGGGTGCAGGCCTTGCTGGATGAACGCAAAGCCCTGCAATCGGAAGTGGCTGATTTGCGCCGTGCGGTGGCTATGGGCGGCGGTGGGCAATCGGCGGATGCGGTGGATGTGAACGGCGTGCGGTTCTTTGCACAGGTGCTGAAAGATGTACCCGGCAAGGATTTGCGCGGTCTGATCGATGAACATAAAAACCGTCTTGGTTCGGCGGTGATTTTATTGATCTCGGATGCGGGCGGCAAAGCGGCGGTGGCTGCTGGGGTCACGGGTGATCTGACGGGTAAAATCAGCGCGGTGGATATTGTGAAAGCCGCCGCAGCCGAGTTGGGCGGCAAAGGCGGTGGCGGTCGCGCGGATATGGCACAAGCGGGCGGAGCGGATGCGGCGCGCGCAAATGAAGCGGTTAAGGCCGCACAAAACCTATTGGGAGAAAAATAAATGGTAGCTTATTGCATGGTGCATATCGATGTGCATAACGACGAAGAATACGCGAAATACGCGGCGCTAGCAGGGCCAGCGGTTATCAAATACGGCGGTGAATTTCTGGCCCGTGGCGGTAAATCCGTGACCAAAGAAGGCCCTGCGCGGGCGCGTAATGTCATCATCAAATTCAAGGATTTTGAAACGGCGGTTTCGTTTTACGAGGGGCCGGAATATCAGGAAGCTTTGGCCTTTGCCTTGGCCGACGGGGTTTCAACCCGCGAATACAGCATTGTTGAAGGCCTGTAGCGGCAGGGCGGTTGATGCAAACGGTCATAGGCGGCCATGTCCGAAATCTGTGCGTGGATTGCATTAGCATCGGTGGCCAAGCACCAACCTGATCTATATTTCCCATGATCAACAATAAACGGTCGGTTATGGGAATGTAGTCGTTTCAGTTCGAGGAACATAAAGTGGAGTTTACTTTTGTTTTCCCCGCGGCGTGCATAATCAAAAATCCATATGTTAAGCCCCGGAACAACCTGTGCACAGTAATAACTATGGGTAAATTTCGTCAGAAAAATAAGGCTGCACTATTTCCTTGACCCTCCTCTAGGGGGAGGGTGCATATAATCCAATAAGAGATAAAAGGAGACACACAATGACAAAATTCAGCATTCCCGACATGACCTGCGGCCACTGTAAAAAGACCGTTGAAGAGGCTATTCACCAGCTAGACACGGAAGCCAGGATTGAAATTGATCTTGATAAACATGTGGCGTCGGTTGCCTCTTCGATCGGTGCCGCGCAATTGATCAGTGCACTTGATGATGCCGGCTATCCAGCGCAGCAGATATAGCCCGTAGCTAAATTCGGATTGTAACCGGGGCGGCAATGTGTCGTCTCGGTTTTCCATAAGGTTTTTTGATGCTTACGATCCGCCGCTTGCAAGGCGTTTCGCACGTATTTTCTGGATCCGTTCCGGCCAGCGTGACGCGATGAACCCTAGAATGTTTCGAATGTCCTGATCCGACAATGTCTGGCCAAACCCTGGCATGCCGCTTTTGAAATCTGTAATGCCTTTAGCCGCAAGTGCTGCCGCGCCACCTTTCTTGGTATACGCGAACAAAAGCGCATCATCATGGTGCCATGTATGACCGGTTTGATCGTGTGGCGGTGCGGGATAAGCGCCATTGTCCAGCGGAACCTGCCAGTTGGGTTGGCCCTGAAGCTGGCCGCCATGACATGCGGCGCAGTTTTGTGCATATAAGGCAGCCCCAGCTTTAATATCCAAGTTCGCCGCATTCGTGTTTCGGTTCATCTGGTAGGCTGGCTTGCCGACCCAGAGAAAACCGACTGCAGACATGGTAATTGCTGTTATCATAATGACTGCAATATTTTTTTTGTTCACAAATTAGCTCCGTGTAATTTGACCAGTTTATGGATATTCCTAAACAGTAGCTAGGTGATCCAATAACAATTTTCAAGACCGACGGTGGCGTGCATTACAGGACAATTCTTTCTTGACATTCCAGTTAGTGGAGGTGCTAACGATGTTGAAATATGTAACCAGCCAGGCCAAACAATGAATATGCTAAAACTCATCTTTGCCGCCCTTTTAGTGCTTTCGCAACTGGCCCCGTCAATGTCGCAGGCAGCTTCGTCCGAGCCGTTCCGCTCAAAAGCAGTAACGGCCAATTTGATCACAGCAACCAGTGGCGTAGCATCTGGCGCGAAAACCCTGTCCGCCGGGTTTCGAATTGTCCTTGGTGACGGCTGGAAGACCTATTGGCGCACCCCCGGTGAGGTTGGAATACCCCCGACAATCGACTGGAGCGGTTCAGAAAATGTTGCAAATGTCACCTTCCTGTGGCCCGCACCGCACCGCTTTCATGCGTTCGGGATCGAGAATTTCGGTTACAAAAAAGAAGTGGTGTTTCCGCTGAGCATTGAATTGGAAAACGCAGGGCAGTCAGTGCGTCTGCGCGGACAAGTCAACATGCTGACCTGCAGTATTGTTTGTGTTCCACAGGATTTCGAGTTGTCACTTGATCTGGGACCGGGCGGCGGTCTTGATCGAACGACTGCAACCCTGATCGGGGAATGGGCGGATAAGGTTCCGCTGGACGGCAGCACTGATGGCGTTGTTTTTGAGACGGCAGCGCTGGAGCAAGCGCCGGATCCGGCGATCATCTTCACAGTACGCAGCCCAAAACCATTCAACAATCCGGATGTTTTTCCCGAAGTTTCGCGCTACACAACCTTCGGGCCGCCGGATATCCGGCTGGGCGATAACGGGCGATTGCTGTGGGCGAAGGTTCCCCTGACGACACGAGAAGAAGGTACTACCGATCTGGCCGTGACTGTCACTGACGGTGGGCGTGCGGTTAGTCTGGCGGCAACACCCCTCACAGATGTTTCCGCCAAAGCACCTTACCAACTGGAACGGGTTTCGCCGGGGCTGATCAAGCTGCTGCGCATGGTGGTGATCGCCTTCATCGGTGGGCTAATCCTGAATGTGATGCCCTGTGTGCTGCCGGTTCTGTCGATCAAGTTTGCCTCGGCACTCAAGGCCAGCGATCATGGGCTTACGCGCATCAGAACCGGGTTTTTGATGTCTGCGGCGGGGGTCATGGCTTTTATGTGGGTGCTTGGGGCTGCAACACTGGCATTGCGGACAGCGGGGTTAAGTGTGGGCTGGGGCGTCCAGTTCCAGAATCCGCTTTTTCTGGCCGCAATGACGGCACTGCTTGTGCTTTTCGCGGCCAATCTTTTCGGCCTTTTCGAGTTCACTTTGCCGTCGTCCTGGACCAGTCGGCTGGCGGCGGCTTCAGGCAAGCCCACCTTGTTGGGTGATTTTTCAACCGGCGCTTTTACGGCGGTGCTGGCAACGCCTTGTTCGGCACCATTCCTTGGCACAGCCGTGGCGTTTGCACTTGCCGGACGCGCTGTCGATATTGCAGTGATTTTTACCGCACTCGGGGCCGGTCTGGCATTGCCGTATTTACTGGTCGCCCTGAAACCGGGGCTGGTTTTGACGATGCCGCGTCCCGGTCGCTGGATGGTTGTGGTCAAGGCTATGCTCGGTCTGCTGCTTGGGGCCACTGCGGTTTGGCTGTTGTGGGTTCTGAACGGTGTTGCCGGGCGCGACACGGCGTTTGCGGTCGGGCTGATCCTGCTGCTGGCCGTGGCCGTGCTGGCACTTAGCCTGCCCGAACGGCGCGCGGTGCGCAGCCTGCGCAGGCTGGTTGTGGCCGGGTTGATTGCCAGCTCGGTTGTGATGCCGGTAATTGTTGCCCCCGAGACCAGCCCCATAAATATCGCAGAGATCGGTGGAAAAATTCAATGGGTGACGTTTAACCGCTCGGATATTGCCAAGCGGGTTTCAGGTGGTCAGGTGGTTTTTCTGGATATAACCGCCGACTGGTGCATCACCTGCAAGGCAAACAAGGCACTGGTCATCAACCGTGGCGATGTTGCCCGCGTCCTTGGCTCTGATCGCATTGTCGCAATGCAAGCCGACTGGACCCGCCCCGATGACCGGATCGCACAATTTCTGCAAGATAACGACCGCTACGGCATTCCGTTCAACGCAGTCTACGGCCCGCTTGCCCCTGACGGGGTTCTGTTGCCCGAGTTGTTGACAACCGATCTGGTGTTGGATGCGCTGCGCCAAGCGGGCTGGGACGGCAGTTTCGGGGTGGCCGAAGCGAACTGATCTTATTCCTGCGCCAAGCCTGCCGCTATTAACGCGCGTCTTGCGTCACTTTGTTCAAGCGAGGCCACGAGCTTGCCCGCAGCTTTGTAGGCGTCAACAGATTTCGCCTTTTCCCCAAGTACGCGGTACGCGCCGCCAAGCTTGATCCAGCCGTCCAAATCGTCGGGCTGTTCGGCCAAGCGGTCAGCCAAACGCTGCACCATCGAGCGGATGAAGTCCTGCCTGTCTGCGCCACTCATCTTGCCTGCGGCGGCAACATCTGCGGCGGTGGGGCCAGTTTGAGCCACCGGTACCACCAGCGGTTCGGCGCCTACGCGCCCGGCCAGCCAATTGGCACGCTCGATGACGGTTTCCATCCATGGTTGATAGCTTGTTTCCACCGTGAGGCGGTCGCGCAACATGACAAAGGCCCGCATAAGCTCGCCCGACTGTTCCAGTGCCATCGACTTGTAATAAATACCGGCGATGTTTTTCGGTTGACGCGACAGAACCTTGTCGATCGCGGCTTCGGCCTTAGGGGAAACGACCCCGTTATCAGCTTGGATCAATGCTTCGGCATAAACCGCGTACAGTTCTGGTCGGTCAGCGCCAGCACCTTTGTCAATCAGCGTAGAGATAGCCCAGACAGCATCCGACACGCGCCCCATTTTCAAATAGGTTTGTGTTAGCATCATCCAGCCCTCAATATTTGGAGCAGGATCAGCCTCCAGACGGTTGCGCAGACGTGCAACAACGAGATTGAAATCCTGGGCCTGATTGCGCTCAACGCTACGACTGGCAAAGGTGGCCGAGGGCATTTGTGGTGTTCCAAGCGACAGGTAGGTCGTGATACCAGCAACTGGAATGAACAGAGCGACGACAAAGATCGCCCAACGGCCACCGCCGGTATGAACCGCTTGCAAACTGTTGGTGTGGCGGGCTGCCGTCAGCATCCGGTGCTTGACTTCGACGCGGGCCGCTTCGGCCTCAAGCGGTGAAATCAAACCGATTTTCTCGTCACGGTCGACCTCTTGCAACTGGTCGCTGTAAACCGCTTGCGCCCGGCCGTTAAAAGCGATTTTACGGCTTTGCCACAGCATTGGCGCCAGTACTGCAAGGGTGGTCATGGCGGTCAGAACACTGCCTGCAATCCAGAATGTCATACGGAGGTCTCCTGTGTTTCGGTGTCGATGAGACGTTGCAATTCGGCCTTATCAACGGCGTCCAGCTCAGGTTTTGAGGTTGCCGACTTGCGGCTTACATTTTTCAGCACCATGATAATGCCGCCGGCACCAAAGGCGATGATCGCGAAAGGTGCCAACCATAACACATAAGTCGATGGTTTGAATGGGGGGCGCAGCAGAACAAAATCCCCGTAGCGGGCAACCAGAAAATCAAACACCTGTTGGTTACTGTCACCTGCCACCAGCCGTTCGCGGATCAGAATGCGCAGATCACGCGCAATACCAGCGTTCGATGTGTCGATCGACTCGTTCTGGCAGACCACGCAGCGAACTTCGGCCGAGATGGTACGGGCACGGGCTTCAAGCACCGGATCGTCCAGAATTTCATCGGGCTCAACCGCCAAGCCGGTTTGTGCCGCTACCAACAAAAGCACTGCGGTTATCAAAGTTTTGATGTGGGTCATTTCACAGGCTCCTGCCAGCCAGCTTCACGCAATGCCGTCATAAGTTGTTTCTTGGCGCCTTCGCCCAGCATCGGGCCGACAAATCGGAACACAACCGTCCTGTCACTGCGTACTACGAAGGATTCAGGCACGCCGGAAATGCCCCATTCTATCCCGGCGCGGCCACGCAGATCAAAGCCGATACGCGCGTAAGGATTACCCAAATCGTTCAACCAGTTGCGTGCGTCCACGGCCTTGTCTTTGTAATTGATACCGTAAAGGATCACGCCCTTGTCCTTGACCAAACGGGTCAGAACCGCGTGTTCGGCTTTGCATGGCACGCACCATGAGGCAAAGAAATTGACCAGAACCGGTGGCCCGCCTGCCTTCAGATCCGCAGTGGCCAGCCCCGGCACTTCGAATTTCGGGATCGGGGGCAGATTAAACTCTGGCGCGGGTTGCGAGATCAGCACTGAAGGAATGCCCTTTGGGTCACGATCAGAGGTCAGGCCCCATAGGGCGAAAGCACCGATCCCAGCGGCAATAAACAGGGGTAAAAATAGTAAAAAGCGTTTCATATATGCCTCATTCAGCAGGAGCAGGCAGCGGTTTCGCGGCACTGCATTGTTGGCGGTTGGGGGCACCGACGCGCAGACGACGATCTGACAGAGACAGAATACCGCCCCCCATTAGCATGAGAGCACCAAGCCAGATCAAACCGACGAGCGGCTCATAGATGATGCGCAGGATCCATTTGCTGCTGGTGCTGTCTTTGGATGGTTCGCGGATCGATGTGTACAGGTCGCCCGCAAGTGTTGACCGGATGGACGATTCTGTCGTTGACGATCCGGCGGTCGTGTAGGCGCGTCTTTCGGGATAAAGCGTTGTAACCTGCCTGCCGTTGCGCGACACGTCTAGAATGCCGCGTATGGCCGTGTAATTCGGGCCATTGACCCGCTCGGTACCTTTGAACACCAACTCGAATCCTGCAATTTTAACGGTTTCACCAAAGTTGGCAAAACTAACGTTTTCCGATTTCCATGCGGTTGAGCCGACAAAACCGAAAATAAGAATAGCCAGCCCGGCATGCGCCAGAGATTTTCCATAGAAAGATCGCGGTAGGTTGCGGGCTCGCCGTGTTGCCGTTTTCAATGGTTCCTTTCCAAGCTTAATACGCCAGGCCCATTCCTGAATAGTTGCAAGCAATAGGAATGCGGCAAATGCAATGGATATGACCGCTAGAACTGGCCCTTTGGTATCCATATACCAGATCACAAGTGCCGCGATGATGCTAAGACCGAATACCCATTTCAACCTGTCCATCACCCCGGCCAGATCGGCGCGTTTCCATGACAAGAACGGGCCGATACCTGTTAGGATCACCAGTGGCAGCATGATGGGCACGAACGAGGCGTTGTAATAGGGTGGGCCCACCGATATTTTGTCTCCGGTGATGGCTTCCAGCACCAACGGATAAAGCGTGCCGAACAGTACAGTCGCGGCCGCAGTGGAGAGCAGTAAGTTATTGATCAACAAGCCGGCTTCACGACTGACCGGGCGATAAAGTCCGCCTGACTCCATTGATGGGGCGCGTACGGCAAACAGTGTCAACGACCCACCAATAGCAATGCCCAGCAACAGCAGGATATAAAAGCCGCGTTCGGGATCGGTTGCGAATGCATGCACCGAGGTCAGAACGCCTGAGCGCACCACGAATGTCCCCAACAGACTAAGCGAGAAAGTCAGGATCGCCAGCAGGATGGTCCAGCTTTTGAAGGCGTCGCGCTTTTCTACCACGATAGCAGAATGCAGCAGTGCCGTACCGACCAACCAAGGCATGAACGATACATTTTCGACCGGATCCCAAAACCACCAACCGCCCCAACCAAGCTCGTAATAGGCCCACCAAGAACCCAGTACGATGCCACCAGTCAACAAAACCCAAGCTGCCAGCGTCCATGGGCGCACCCAACGCGCCCAGGCAGGATCAACCCGACCCTCGATCAGCGCGGCAACTGCGAAGGAAAAGACAATCGAGAAACCCACATAGCCAAGGTAAAGGAACGGCGGGTGCAGTACGAGGCCAACATCCTGTAGAAGCGGGTTCATACCGTTGCCATCCAGTGGTGGCACCGGCAAGCGCTGAAACGGGTTCGACGTGAACAGCAAGAAGGACAGAAATCCCACGCTGATCCAGCCCTGGACACTGAGGGTTCGGGCGCGCAGCCCATCAGGAATGTTGGCACCAAACAGTGCCACCCCGCCGCCAAAGATCGTCAGGATCAGCACCCAAAGCAGCAATGATCCTTCATGGCTGCCCCAGGTTCCGGCGATCTTGTAGATCATCGGTTTCAGGGAATGCGAATTGGCAACAACATTTTTGACCGTGAAATCACTGACAATAAAGGCCCACATGAGGGCGCCAAACGCGATCAGGACCAATAGAAATTGGACGATTGCGGTGGTTTGACCGATCCGCATCCATGTCAGGTTGCCGCGCGATGCGCCGGCCATTGGCACGACGCTTTGCATCAGGGCTACAGCCAGCGCGAGGGCTAGGGCCAAGTGGCCAATTTCGGGAATCATGCGCTGAATCCTTGTGGTTTGGATAGGTTTCCGTCGTGTTGTACAGATTCCAGTAAGGGGAGGGTCAAGCCTAAATTGCGATATGGTTTATCACACAAATTTTATTTATTAATAGCTTGATCTTCCAGTAGGTGGAAGGCTTAAGCATGACTTGTGATGGGGATTCGCCAGATCAAATTTATGCGCTCGTTATCGTTATAATATGCACGAGTTAGCAAAAAACAATTCGTGTCGCAGTTGCAAACTGTTGAATTCCACATCGCCTAACATAAAAGGAAACCTTCCTATGCCAAACAAAATCACCGTATTATCAGTGGCCTGCCTGTCTTTGGTTACTCTGACCGGCACCCCGGTACTTGCGCAATCCGCTAATACAATGAGCGATGCCATATCGCGCAATGGCTTTCTATTGGAAAATGGATTGCAAATTCCTGCATTTGATCCGGCCAAGGGGCGCAAACTGTTTGGATCAAAGGGATGTGTCGTGTGCCATTCGATCAATGGTATCGGTGGAACTGACGCGCCCGATATTTCTGCGACTCACATGGAAAAGCCGATGAATGCTTTTGATTTTGCCGCCAAAATGTGGAAAGGCGCACCGGCAATGATTGCCATGCAACAGGATGAATTGGGCGACCAGATTGAATTGAATGGCGAAGAATTGGCCGCGATCATTGCATTTGCCCATGATGCAAAGGAACAGGCCAAATTCTCCAAAGCCGATGTCCCCGAAAAGTTTCTAAAAAAGCTAGAAGCTGACTAGGCTCAGTGTCGATCGGCGGAACCTCGCAGCCATCAAGATTTCAAAAGATAGGTTCTTGACCTTCCAGTTGCTGGAATGATTATACTTCAGTTAACCGGCCACAACAGGCTGCCCATTTAAGCTAAGGATAAGGTTCATGACCCACGACCACAGCAAGCACGCCCAAAATCATCACGACCACAACGACGCCGCGCCCGCAGCTGAAAACGGCGAAACCGCGATTGATCCGGTTTGTGGCATGACCGTTCCTCTGGATGGCAGCAGGCCTACGGAAACCTATGACGGCCAACCGTTCCATTTCTGTGGCGAAAAATGCCACACCAAGTTTCAGGCTGATCCTTATTTCTATGGATCGGGCAATTCCAAGTTGAAAAAGGCGGAGGCGGAAAGCCATGTGGATTACACCTGTCCGATGCACCCTGAAATCGTGCAGGAAGGCCCCGGGTCCTGCCCGAAATGCGGCATGGCACTGGAACCGGTGATTGCATCGACCGAAGAGGCCCCGAACCAGGAACTTGCGGATTTCACCCGTCGGATGTGGATTGCTACCGCCGCCGCCGTGCCGCTGGTGATCCTGACTATGGGCGAATTTGTCGGCTTCCCGATCCGCGACTGGATCGGCCAAACAACTTCGACCTATATCGAGTTTGTTCTGGCAACGCCGATCGTGCTGTGGATCGCAAGGCCGTTCTTTGCACGCGGGATTGCATCTATACGCAACAAAAGCCCGAACATGTGGACGCTTATCTCGCTCGGGGTGGCGGCGGCCTATGCCTATAGTTTGGTCGCAACTTTTCTTCCCAGCGTGTTTCCGGAAGCTTACAGCGATGGGGGTCAGGTTGGCACATATTACGAGGCAGCCGCGGTAATCGTGGCGCTGATCTTTGTCGGCCAGGTGCTGGAATTACGCGCCCGAGAGCGCACCGGTGATGCGATCAAGGCCCTGTTGAACCTTGCGCCCAAGACCGCGCGGCGCATCCTGCCCGACGGTACCGAATATGATGCCCCTTTGGAAAACGTCATCGAAGGTGATCGCTTGCGGGTGCGCCCGGGCGATTCAGTGCCGGTGGACGGCATTGTGATCGACGGCACTTCGTCTGTCGATGAAAGCATGATGACGGGTGAATCGATCCCGGTCGAAAAACAGTCCGGCAATAAGGTTACCGGCGGCACTATCAACAAAAACGGCAGCCTTGTGATCGAGGCCGCACATGTTGGTGCGGACACTGTTCTGGCCCAAATCATCACCATGGTGTCGGGTGCACAACGCTCGCGTGCGCCAATTCAGGGCCTCGCCGATAAAGTGTCGGCGATCTTTGTGCCGCTGGTGGTTTTAATCGCGCTGCTGTCATTTGGTGCATGGATGGTGTTCGGCCCGCAACCTGCGATCGTCTATGCGGTTGCGGGGGCGGTATCGGTGCTGATCATCGCCTGCCCATGTGCTTTGGGGTTGGCAACGCCGATCTCGATTACCACGGCGGCAGGACGCGGCGCTCAAGTTGGTGTGTTGATCAAGGATGCCGAGGCGCTTGAGCGCATGGCGGCGGTTGATACCCTGATCGTCGATAAAACCGGCACGCTAACCGAGGGCAAGCCCACCCTGACGGACGTTATTACTTTGGGAAATGACGATGAGGAGACAGTTCTAAGCCTTGCGGCATCGCTTGAAAAAGGCTCCGAACATCCGTTGGCGGAAGCCATTGTAACGGGTGCGCAAGCACGCGGAGCGGCGGCGCATAAGGTGACGGGTTTTGAAGCCACGACCGGCAAAGGCGTGCGCGGCACGGTGGCAGGCCGTGATGTGGCCTTGGGCAATGCGGCAATGATGCAGATGATCGGCATTGACGATGCTGCGGCCTCTGCCCGCGCCGATAATTTGCGTGCAGAGGGCAAAACCGCGATGTTCATAGCCATCGACGGGGCGTTGTCGGGTATCGTTGCTGTGGCCGATCCGATCAAGGAAACCACTGCGGCGGCTATAGCGGCCCTGCACGATCTTGGTATTCGCGTCATCATGGCAACGGGCGACAATGTACGCACTGCACAAGCGGTCGCCGAAAAGCTGGGCATTGACGATTTTCGGGCCGGGGTGCTGCCCGAGGACAAGAAAAACCTTGTGGAGGAACTGCACGACAAAGGTCACCGCGTTGCCATGGCAGGCGACGGTGTCAATGATGCGCCTGCACTTGCGGCAGCCGATGTTGGCATTGCCATGGGAACCGGTGCGGATGTGGCGGTGGAAAGTGCCGGCATCACCCTGCTTGGCGGCGATCTGACCGGCATCGTGCGCGCCCGTAAACTGGCCAAAGCGACCCTGCGCAATATCAAGCAGAACCTGTTCTTTGCCTTTGCCTACAACGCTGGCGGCATACCGATTGCGGCAGGCATCCTTTATCCGATCACCGGCATGTTGCTGTCGCCGATGATCGCGGCGGCGGCAATGTCACTAAGCTCGGTTTCGGTGATTTCCAACGCGCTTCGGTTGCGGCGGGTTCGGTTGTAGCGGGTCATACATCTAACGATTGAGGACTAACATGGCACTATCAGTACAGGAGTTCAGTCAACTTTACGGGCGATTGGCGGCAGATTATGACCGCCGCGACCGTTTGTTCAGGCTGGTTGGGTTTCGCGAACCCTTTTACAAACGTAAAGCCGTAGCCGCACTTAATCTGCGACCCGGCGATACGGTGGTCGACATTGGCTGCGGTACCGGTCTGAACTTTGCCTATCTTCAAAACGCCGTCGGCGCCGAAGGAAAGATCATCGGCGTTGATCTGACACCCGGAATGTTGGCTCAGGCGAAAATCAGGATCACGCGAAATGGGTGGAAAAATGTTGAACTGATCCAATCTGATGCCGCCGAGTTTGTATTTCCAACCGGCGTCGACGCGATCCTTTCGACCTTTGCGCTAACTTTTGTGCCGGGCTTTGAGACGGTGATCGACAACGGATTTTCAGCCCTGAAGGATGGCGGAAAATTTGCGGTCCTCGACATGAAAAAACCCGACAACTGGCCAATGTGGATGGTGCGTCTGGCAGTAAAATCCGCAGCGCCCTTCGGGGTGACGCTTGATCTGTCCCAGCGGCGCCCGTGGGAGGTGATGCGCTGGTATTCTAAAGCCGTGAAATACCGGGCTTTCTATATGAGTTTTGTCTATCTGGCGGTCGGCAAAAAGGAATGATTTTACCAGAACCGCATTGCCCTTTGCTGGAATATTATTCCAAGCACAGACAGCCCTAACCGCCCATACACGTCATGTGGCGCCCGCCTTGGCATGCCAGAGAGCGCACATTCCACAGGCTTTTGAGGTAAACAAGGATGCTGTCGATCTCTGGGTCAGAGAGCTGATCTTTCCAGGCGATCATGCGTTTATTGCGCGGTGAGCCAAGATGGATTGTCTTGCGTAAACCGGTGTCGGAATGGTGCCAGGCATGCATATCATTGTTCAGCGCCGGGGCTTTGAAGCCAAATGCGTCCCTTGCGGTCGGGTCATCAGGGCTTTCGCCTATACCTTTAATACCGTGGCAGGCCTGACAATTGTCTGCAAACAACTGTCCGCCTTGCACGATCCGCTCAGGGGTTGCTTTGTCACTACCCTCGAAGCTGGCCCAATTTCGGCCACCATCACGGCTTAGCAAAATCGCCCCGGTGTCGGCCGTGGCATAAAGCAGATCCGGGTTATCGGGGTCTTCGATCAGATTAAGAAGATAGCGATCCTCGAACCCCGTCGCTAACGTAGACCAGACAAGGTCGGGTTC
>CAZMMG010000031.1:0-13721 GCA_964567355.1 uncultured Neptunicoccus sp. | reverse complement strand
ATATTTTTCAATTCAATCACTTAATATTATTACACTCTGCAATTGATATTGTTCTCTTTTTGTTCTATGTTAAATTAAGATAAATAATTCAAGGAATATAACAATGGCTGATTACCATATTTCGAAAGACAAGGGTGGCTGGAAAGTTCAAAAGGCTGGGGCTCAAAATGCTTCAGCACGCGCTAGCACAAAGGCAGACATTCAAAAAAGAGCTGCTGAATTAGCAACTAATTCAGGTGGAGGCGAAGTGCGAGAGCACGCTTCTCGTAGCGGTTCAGTTCACAAGAAAGGGCAAATAATTGATAGTGATACACATGGCAAACCCGACCCTCGTGGAAACGGTTAGGTTGATCCATTTATGCACTTAGTTTTTTCTGCATAGAAGCAAATGTATGCGGAAACACTCATCATACCAAATTCACAAAAACGCCCCGAGGTTTCCCCCAAGGCGTTCCAAATTCTCAACTCAAGGCGTCAGGCTATCTAGCCCTTCTCCTCGATGATCTCGACCATATGCGAGATCTTGGCAACCATACCGCGCACAGATGGTGTGTCTTCCAGCTCACGGGTTTTGTGCATTTTGTTCAAGCCTAGGCCTACCAACGTTGCGCGTTGTTTGGCCGGGCGGCGGATCGGCGAGCCGATCTGTTTTACCACGATTGTTTTAGCCATGATTTAAGCCTCCACTTTGGCAGCAGGGGCTGCATCTGTTTTTGGCAGGATGTCGGAAACTTTCTTGCCACGACGTTGTGCAACGTTACGCGGGCTAGCTTCTTTACCCAGACCGTCCATGGTTGCGCGGATCATGTTATACGGGTTTTGCGACCCAATAGATTTCGCAACAACATCTTGTACGCCCAGCATTTCAAAAACGGCACGCATCGGGCCACCGGCGATAATACCGGTACCTTGTGGTGCAGTCCGCATCACAACTTTACCGGCACCGTGACGACCGTTTACATCGTGGTGCAATGTGCGGCCTTCGCGCAATGGAACGCGGATAATTTGGCGTTTGGCTTGCTCTGTGGCTTTGCGGATCGCTTCAGGAACTTCCTTGGCTTTACCTTTGCCAAAACCGACGCGGCCTTTTTGGTCGCCGACAACAACAAGAGCGGCAAAGCCAAAGCGTTTCCCGCCTTTAACTGTTTTGGACACACGATTGATCGCAACCAGACGATCTGCAAATTCCGGTGTTTCGTCGCGATCGCGACCCCGGCGGTTATTATCTCTAGCCATTGACGGCCTCCTAAAAACTTGGGCTCACACCCTGATTTACCAATCCAAGTGGGGCAAGCCCCCCGGATCATCGAGGTGGGCGACATGCCCACCTACGGTTCTTTATTCACGCAATTTGGTCCAAAAACCGGTTCCCACTTTTTGGATCGCGCTTAGTTTTTTAAAACTTCAGACCGCCTTCGCGGGCCGCGTCTGCAAGTGCTTTGACTTTACCGTGGAACAAAAAGCCGCCACGATCAAAATAACACTCTTCAACGCCTGCTTTTTTAGCACGTTCGGCAATAGCCGCACCCACTTTGGCAGAAGCTTCAACATTGTTTTTGCCGATAACACCCAGTGCTTTTTCCAATGTGGAAGCCGCAGCCAGAGTTACACCATTCACATCATCGATCAGTTGAACGCTGATATTCTTGGATGAGCGATGCACGCTCAGGCGAGGACGGCCATTGGCCATCTTCTTGATTTTGTTCCGGTTGCGCATGCGGCGCTTAAGGAACAGAGTTCTCTTACTATTAGCCATATTATGCGCTCCTTATTTTTTCTTACCTTCCTTGCGGAAGATATATTCGTCTTTGTATTTGATCCCTTTGCCTTTGTAAGGCTCGGGTTTACGCCACTCGCGAATTTTCGCGGCGACTTCACCAACCTGTTGGGCGTCAATACCTTCGACGATGATTTCGGTTACTTTCGGCGCTGTCACAGTTATGCCAGCCGGAACTTCGAAATTCACATCATGTGAATAACCCAGTGTCATATTCAGCACATTACCAACCATTTTGGCACGATACCCAACACCGTTAATCTCCAGTTCCTTTTTGAAGCCATCCGTTACACCGGTCACGCAATTCGCGATCTGAGTGCGGGACATGCCCCATTGCTGACGCGCACGTTTGGATTGACCGCGTGGCTTTACCAAAACCGCGTTGTCTTCCAAAGTGAGCGTCACATCATCCGTGGCTTTAAAGGATAGAACACCTTTTGGGCCTTTGACTTCGATTTGCTGACCTGAAATCGTGGCGCTTACACCACTTGGCAGATCAACAGCTTTTTTACCAATACGAGACATCAGATACTCCTTAGAAGATTGTGCACAGCACTTCGCCACCAACATTGGCGGAACGTGCTTGTGCATCTGACATCACACCTTTTGGTGTGGAGACAATGGCAACACCAAGACCCTGACGTACAGTCGGAATATCGTGTACGTTAGAATAAACCCGACGGCCCGGTTTGGACACGCGTTTGATCTCTTTGATAACAGGGGTGCCGTCGAAGTATTTCAAAGAAATCTCCAATTCCGGAAAACCTGTTTTTGATGTCGCATTTTCATAACCGCGGATATAGCCTTCGTTCATAAGAACGTCGAGCACCCAACCACGCAGTTTTGACGCTGGTGTAATCACTGTAGACTTGCCACGCATTTGCGCGTTCCGAATACGTGTCAGCATATCACCGATAGGATCGTTCATAATATCTCTCCCTTCACCAGCTTGACTTAACCATGCCCGGGATCATACCGTCTGACGCCAATTGGCGCAGAGCAATCCGGGACACTTTGAGTTTACGATAATAGCCCTTTGGGCGACCGGTCAGCTGACAGCGATTGTGCAGCCGTGACGGTGACGAATTGCGGGGTAGTTTGGCCAGTTTCAGACGCGCTTTGAAACGCTCTTCCATCGGCAGGTCTTGGTTGTTCGCGATCTCTTTCAACGCAGCACGTTTGGCGGCATATTTTTCCACCAGCTTTGCGCGTTTAACCTCGCGTTGGACCATTGCAGCTTTTGCCATGTTTTTCTCTCCTTCCGCGATCAGTTGCTAAATGGCATGTTGAATTGCTTCAACAGGCTTTTAGCTTCTGCATCTGTTTTTGCGGTGGTGCAAATAATAACATCCATGCCCCACATTTGATCTACTTTGTCGTATTCAATTTCGGGAAACACGATGTGTTCTTTTATGCCCATGGCATAATTGCCGTTACCGTCAAAGCTTTTGGCCGAGATGCCACGAAAGTCACGGGTCCGAGGCAACGCCACATTAACCAAACGGTCCAGAAATTCATACATCTGATTTCCGCGCAAGGTAACCTTACAACCCAAAGGCATATCTTCACGCACCCGGAAACCGGCGACAGATTTTTTGGCTTTGGTAATGACAGGCTGCTGACCTGCAATCGCGGCCATGCCTTCGACGGCTGAGCGAATTTTCTTGGTGTCGTTGACAGTTTCGCCCACACCCATGTTCAACACGATTTTATCCAGTTTCGGGATCATCATGTCGTTCTTGTATGCAAACTCTTCTTTCAATGCGGCACGGGCTTTGTCAGCATATACCGACTTAAGACGTGGTGTATAATCAGCCATCGATCAATGCTCCTGATTTTTTCGCAAAACGTACTTTTTTGCCGTCTTCGATTTTAAAACCAACGCGGGTTGCGCCACCCTCTTTAGGATCGACCAGTGCCAGATTTGACAACTGAATTGGCATATCCACAGGAACACGGCCCCCTTGCGAGTTTTGTGTTTGTTTGGTGTGGCGAATGCTTGTGTTCACAGCCGCAACCACCGCTTTACCGGTAGACGGGTTCAGCGAGGCGATCTCGCCCTCTTTACCTTTGTCTTTACCGGTCAGCACGATGACCTTGTCACCTTTTTTCAACTTTGCAGCCATGTTACAGAACCTCCGGTGCAAGCGAGATGATCTTCATGAAGTTCTTCGCCCGCAATTCACGCACAACTGGCCCGAAGATACGGGTGCCCAAAGGCTCGTTCGCGTTATTGAGGATTACTGCAGCACTGCGGTCAAACCGAATTGCTGTGCCGTCTTCACGACGGACTGCTTTGGCAGTACGAACCACCACAGCTTTGCGAACATCACCTTTTTTCACGCGACCGCGTGGAATGGCTTCTTTCACAGAGACTACGATAATATCACCAACGGAGGCATATCTCCGTTTGGAACCGCCCAGAACCTTGATGCACTGAACACGGCGTGCGCCGCTGTTGTCAGCTACATCCAGATTGGTTTGCATCTGGATCATTTGGTTTCCTTCCGACCTTTGGGGACCATCCCCAGGGTTTCGTTAAACTGAAAAATTCTGCTCTCGCCGTTAAGCGTTGGGCAGAACCATCCAGCGTTTGGTTTTCGAAATCGGCGCGCATTCTTCAATGCGAACTCTATCGCCGATTTTGAATTGGTTATTCGCGTCATGGGCGCGATACGTCTTTGACTTACGAATAGTCTTTTTCAGAACCGGATGCTGAAAGCTACGTTGCACCGAAACAGACACTGTCTGTTGGTTTTGGTCGCCCGTTACTGTGCCGGTTAATATACGCTTTGGCATGCCACACTTCCTTATTCAGCAGCCGCTTCAGCGGCTTTCTGGTTCAAAATCGTCTTTACACGCGCAGCATTGCGGCGTGCCGCTTTGATTTGCGAGGTATTTTCCAGCTGGCTGGTCGCTGCCTGGAACCGCATGTTGAACGATTCCTTTTTCAACGCAGCCAGATCAGCGCGAAGCTGGTCAGGTGTTTTGTCTTTTAATTCAGTGGCTTTCATCGCCATTTTCCTTTCAACATCACTGGCAGGCCCCCTAACGGGTCACCCTGATTCCAGTGGAGTACATGATGAACGCGCTCTATAGGGGGGAACGGGGGGCATGGCAAGGGGCAATGACCGGCCGCTTGTGCTATTTATCGCACCATATCACGCGCAGCAAACGAATGAACGTAAGGGGTGATCGATCGACGGCGTCGCTTTACAGACACCGACAAGTTTGATCCTAACCCTCAGCCTTAAATCCCGCCTCTTGCATCAGCGCATTTGACGCCGGCTCGATCCGCGTTTCCATCCCTTTGGTAAAGGCTTCCAGCGTCAAGCCTTCGGGCATTGGTTCCAGATATTCAATCACCGCCGTACCAGGATAACGTAGCAGACTGTGTTTTGGCCACATAACACCGGTGTTTGTCGCCACCGGGATACAAGGCCGGTTCATGCGTTCACAAATCACCGCCGCACCCACCTTATAGGGTTTAAAGGTGCCGGGGGGCACCCGCGTGCCTTGCGGATAAATCACCAGTTGGGAAACTTCGCTTTTGTTGCGCTCAACCCCTTTTATCATTTCTCCGACCGCTTTGGACTTGTCGCCGCGTTTAACCGGAGCCGAGCCAATGCGCAGGGCATAAAATCCCAAAATCGGCGCCCATTTCAATTCGCGCTTCATCACAAATTTCGCCCGAGGGGCCAAATACATATGTAAAATCACATCCAGAAACGATTGGTGCTTAGAGGCGATCACCACATCGCCCGTGGGCCTTTCACCGCGCACTTCATAGCGGATACCGCACAGCACTTTTGCCAGCCAAAGAACATGCATACAGTACCATTTCATAACCTTGTAGGCCCACTCACGCGACAGTCCTGCGGGAATAGCCCCGGCAAGACCAATAATCAGCATCCAGATATACATCAGAATGATAAACACGACAGATCGGATATATTGTAAAACCAGAAGCATATTATGAAATCCTTGCCAAAACCCGAAATGCTGCGGCACGGGTTGCCCAAAAAGCCACGAAAGCCGCCAATGGCGGTATTAAAAGCGGCATCAGCCAATGCCAACCTTGAAATCCAAGCCCGGTTAAAAACGCCCCTTCTTCAGCCGCCGCCGGCAAAAAGAAGATCGCCACCATGCCCAACAGCGTGCCGATAATAGCCCCCAGCAATGCCCGCGTCGTAAAACGGCGCACAAAGGCCCGCGCAATATAAACGTCCCGCGCGCCCACAAGACGCAAAACCGATATAACCTGACCATTTGCCGCCAGCGACGATTGCGCCGCCAGTGTGATCATCGCAGCCGTAGAGCCGGCAATCAGCACAATCGCAACGGTTCCCAAAAACCGCAACCTGTTAGCGGCGTTGACCAAGGGGCGGCGCCAGCGGGTGTGATCATCCAGAATAGCCCCCGGAGCTTCAGCACTCAGGCGTTGGCGCAGCCCTTCCATATCAGGGCCGATGTTTTTTTCCACGACCTCGACCAGTCGCGGAATTGGCAAATCTTCAAGCGGCAGATCAGGCCCGAACCAGGGTTCCAGTAAACGGCGTTGTTCTGCGTCGCTCATCACCCGGGCAGAGGCAATGCCTACGGTGGTGTCCAATACATTTATCACCGCATCCAATTGGGCTTGCATCTGTTCTTCGGGGGCAGAAATGCGAATGGTGGACGTCCGCGCCAATTCTTGCGACCAGCGATCCGCCAGACGTCCCGTCGCCAGCGAAAGGGCCATAGCGAACACCGCCAGAAAGGCCATGGAAGCGGCAGTAAAGCTTGTCAAATTGGCCGTATAGCCCGATGGCGGAACAACATTGTCTGCCGATTTATTACCCGAACGAAAACCCTGTAACGGCTTCAATATAATGCGTAACGGATTCATAAATCAGCCCCCGCCAGTTGCACATTGTTATTGGCAATGCGCAGGACACGTGTCGATATCTGGGGTTTGGTCGTGCGGATTAGTTGCAAATCATGGGTGGCAACAATCACGGTTTTGCCCATTTTGTTCAGCTCGATTAAAAGCGTCAGAATTTTTTGTGCCATTTCCCAATCCAAATTGCCGGTTGGCTCATCTGCCAATATAAGATCGGGCGACATCACCACAGCACGTGCCAAAGCCGCACGCTGACGCTCACCGCTCGACATCTCTGCGGGCAAGGCATCCATTCGTGCGGACAGACCAACCCATGACACCAGATCATCAAAGCTTGCGTCATCCAACTCGGCCATGCGCCCCGACACCTGTAGCGGCATTCTGATATTGTCCTTCATCGGCAAATGATCGATGAATTTACAATCTTGATGCACAACCCCGATCCGGCGCCTGATCTGTGCAATATCTTCACGTTTCAAGCCGCGCACATCGCGGCCCAGAATACGAACCGTACCGCGTGTCGGCATCAACGCCTGATAGCACAAACGCAAAAAAGTTGTTTTTCCTGCCCCTGACGGGCCAGTCAGAAAATAAAAACTTCCGGGGGCCACATCCAGATTAACATCCCTAAGGATGTCTCTGCCACCATAGCTAAAGCCTGCATCTTGTAATTGCAGCACTGCCCACTCCGAATCCTGTTTTTGCTATCATCTATCACCTTGGCCCGTGTTGCAATCATTACAAATACCCGCATATACTTGTATTACTTGGAATACCCATCCATCGGGGCTACAAGAGTTACGAGGAAAGAATCGATCAGCGATTGATCGAGCAGAAAAACGGGGACTATATGCGGCTGATTTGCCCAAACTGCGTCGCTCAGTACGAAGTGGATGATAGCATCATTCCACCCGAAGGGCGTGATGTGCAATGCGCAAACTGCGGCCACAACTGGTTTCAAGACTCGGTTCAAATGCTCTCGGTGGAAGCCGAAACGCCTTCAGGCACAGGCGATCCGGATAGTGATGTCCCGCCTGAGCTGTTTAATGATCTGGAAGGCAAGCTGGAACCGACATTCACCAGCACACGCGCACCAGTGGCCCCCGACCCCAATGATATGGAACCCGAAAGCCCCCGCGACGATTTTCAAATCGAACAACAACCCGATGCGCCCTCCACCCGACTGGACAAAGATGCGCTGGATATCCTTCATGCCGAAGCCGAATATTCCAGTGGCAAAAAGCCACCCGCAACAGCAGATGAAGCCGAAACAGATAAACCGGATGTTGCAGTCAAAGACATCGCCGAAAGCGTTGCCCCTGCACAGCCGGAACAACCCGTTGTGCAGCACGATAATGCCCCATCGGAACCGGTCAAAGAAACCCTCTCCTCTGCGCCGCTCGAACCTGTTTTCCCCCCTGCCGATACCGCATCACCTGCGGCAGACGACCTAGACGAAATCCGCCGCCGCATCATGGATCTGGAAACTGAGGAAGACCACCATGATAAGCCGGAAGAGCCGCCATTATCGGAAATGGATGAAGATCTAACCACTTCAGCCCCCGCAACCGACGACACGAATGTGCCGCCGAAACACCAAAAAAATATTCCAATTGAACGGGAAATTTTCGAAACGCCCGACCAAAACGAACCCGTAGCCCAATCCATTGACAGCTTTGTCGAGCAACAGGAAACCGCCGAAACTATCCCCGAAGTTATCGCCGAAAAACCGCGTCGCAAGGTTACTCCGCGCCAGTTCCCCAATATCGGAGAGATTAGCGACGAATTATACGGTACATCAAAAGAACACGCAGCAGCGCGCAAAGACATGCTGCCCGATGTGGACATACTCAGCTCGGAAATTGCAACCGAAGCGGAACAGGGCGGGGTCGCCTCCAAAACGGCCAACACCCCCCCCGCGAAGTCAGGCAGCGGATTTTTAACGGGCTTTAAGTATGCAATTTTACTCTGCATCCTCATTGCCATTGTGTATACGTTGCAACCCCAAATCATTGAATACATCCCGCAATCCGCAGGGGCGATAAAGGCCCTTAACGGGTTTGTGGATACGCTTGGCGCACAGCTCGGCCCATTGCTTGATGTGATAAAAGAGTTCACCAAATCTTAAAAGCGATCCAGTAGACGATCCAGATAATCCAACTCCAACTGCGGACGCCCCCGTTCGCTCGATCTGCGGCGGATTTCGTTCAAAATCTCTTTTGAGCGGCGCAATTGCATATCGGATTGCAACAGTTTTTCGTTTGTAACAGCCCTGCCGCGATCCTTGGCCGAGCGGCCCAGCGGGTCTTGCCCATCAGGCCCGACAGTTTCACCATTTTTCAGACCGTCACGGTTTTGATCCCGCCCTACCCGCCGACTGGCATCATTCAATTTGCGCATGCCTTTGCGCAAAGCATCAACCGCATCGGCCTGATTGTTCAACGCCTCGGCCCCGCGTCCCTGTTTTAGATTGTCACGCGCGGCACCCATCTGGCGTTCTGCCTGCTTTAACGCTTCGCGTCCCGCCCGCCCTGCAGCACTGTTATCTTGGCCCAATTCGCGCAACTGTTGACCCATCAATTTACGCAAAGCGTCCTGGCGTGCAGCCAGATCACCCTGTTCAGAGCCGTCCTTCTGAGTGCCTTCAGGTGATTTTTCCCCCTGATTTTGGCTAAACTCACGCTGCATTTGCTGGAAATTCTCGTCCGCCAAATCCTGTTGCTGGCGCAACGTATCTTGCAAACCCTGTTGCCCCTCTTGACCCTGCTGTCCATTTTTCGCACCGCCTTGGGTGACCTGCATATTCTGCATCATCTGGTGCAACTGATCCAGTAACGCCTGCGCTTCAGCCATACGGCCCTGTTCCATCAGCTGTTGAATTTGATCCATCATCTTTTGCAACATATCGCGGGTTATTTGCCGCGTATTCTGGTTGTTCGCCTGTGGGTCGCGCGGTTTGGCATTTTCTGCCAACTGGCGCATGTATGCTTCGGTGGCTTTGCGCAATTCATCCATTAGCTGGGCAATCTCGTCCTTCGTCGCCCCGTTTTTCATCGCTTCCTTTAATCGGTCTTGTGCCCGTTTCAACCGCTGAGCAGCATCCGATAAGTCGCCGTCCTCAATCAAAATGGCTGCATGCCAAAGCGTTTTTGCCATGTCCGTTTGCATGTCGTCCCCGATTGGGCGCGCAGGCGTGTAAGCTATACGGCTGATCACTGAGCGCACCATCAGATAGGCCCGCTCATTTCTAAAGCCTTGCTCGGGTAGATATGTCAGAGCCTTTAGTATATTGCCGACACGCTTGATATTATTCCGGTTCCACAAAAGATCACGGCGTTGCTCGGCTATGGCGGCGGCCAATGTATCAAAAAACCGCTTTCCCGGCATTGCCATGAAAACCGGTTTGGCAAAGGCCACATGCCCCGCCGCATCTTCCACACTTAACCTGATCTTCACCGGCAGGCCGGCCCATGGGTGCTGCGCCAAATCTTTGATTTCGGTCGCTTCGAAATCGGTGGTGTCGGCATGGAAAGGCAAGATTAAATCAAATGAGATTGGGGCAGTATTTTCAGGCGGCAAAACCAAACCAAAGCGCCGATCCAGTTTGTCCATATCCAGCGTAATTTCAACTTTACCACCGATAATGCCGTAATCGTCCCTAACGGCATAGGGAATTTGAACCGAGCCTTGAATGCTGTGTGATATATCCCCCGTCACGGTAACAGTGGGCGGCACATCGGGGATCATCGTGATGTTCCAACCGGCAACGGTATGGTAGCCTTTTTTTAGCACCAGCGATCCACTTTTACTGATCTCAATTATCGCTTCTTTGCCCAAGTTTTTTTGATTTTCCGTAAGCGTCGCCACCTCGCTTTCTATTTTCAGGCTTTTGGCCCCGTAGCTGCGCAATATCAGCCTTGTACCTTGTGGCAATTCAACGGCGGCATCCTGCTTGATTTTATTAAGATAAATCGTCGGTAAGCCCGTATAGATGGGTGGTTCAGCCCAAGCTTCATAGCTGATCTCGACCCCTGTCGTGCCACTGGCCAAATCTTGCAGGGTTTCCAGCAAGGATTGCCCTGTATTTGCCCGCCCGAAAAAAATCGCACTCCCGAAGAATAGCAAAACCACCAGCCGTATCGCCCATGGGTCGCGCTTGGCAAGGCGCACATGCGGGGCCGGCACTTCAACCAATTCCGCCGCTTGCGCCATACGCCGTTGGTGCAACTGCCACAGCCCTTTTGAGGCTTCATCATCCGCACCGCTTAATTGCCGATCCACAAGGGCGATAACCGGATTGCCCGTTGCATTCGCGTCCAGCCGCAAAATCGCCTGATCCCGGGTGACGGGTCTAAAGCGGCGTACCGCTTTAATGAAAAGCCACAAGAACAGGCTAGCCAGAATACCGTAAAGCCCCAGATCATAGGGGGGGGGCAAAACCGCGTGCACCTGCCAAATCAACAAGCTTGCCGCAATCAGCAATACTATCATACTCGGCCAAAATGCCTGTATCAGACGCTCAAGGCTCAAGGCGGCACCAGACAAACGGATTTTCATCTGCAGTGTTTTACTCAATGCAGTCAGAGGTCTTTTTGATCTGCGCTTGGGCCGAACCATCAGCCGCCTTTCCATCAATAGGCTATAACCACGCGGGTATCTTATCGCGGTTTATCATCTCGTCAAAACTTGGCCGCTCGCGAATAACCGCAAACTGATCACCCTGCACCAAAACTTCCGGTATCAGGGGCCGGGTGTTATATTCTGACGACATAACCGCACCATACGCGCCCGCAGAACGAAAAGCTACCAATGCGCCGTCCGCAACAGGCGGCATTTTGCGCATCTTGGCAAATGTATCACCCGTTTCACATATCGGGCCGACAATATCGACCGCGGATTTTTCCGCCGCCACCGCAGGCTCAACCACTGGCACGATATCGTGATGCGCATCATACATCGCAGGTCTTATCAAATCGTTCATCGCCGCGTCCACAATCAGAAAATCGCGACCCTCACCGGCTTTGTTGTAAATCACCGACGTAATCATTATGCCTGCATTTCCTGCGATCAAACGGCCCGGTTCAATTTCAATCTCGCAACCCAGATCACCGACAGTTTCACGGATCACCGCGCCATAATCCATCGGCAATGGCGGCACCTCATTGGAATGCACATAAGGAATGCCCAAACCACCACCCAAATCCAGACGACGAATGTTATGCCCATCCGCACGCAAACCTTGCGTCAGGTCACGTACCTTTAAGAACGCCGCGCGAAACGGTTCCAAATCTGTCAATTGAGAGCCAATATGAACATCAACCCCAACCACATCGATGCCGTCCATGCCCGCCGCATCAGCATAAACACGCCGCGCCTGCGCAATAGGAATGCCAAACTTGTTTTCGGATTTCCCTGTGGCGATTTTGGCATGGGTTTTTGCGTCCACATCCGGATTCACCCGAAACGCAATCGGGGCTTTCACCGCCAATTCCATTGCCACCGCGTTCAGCACCGCCAACTCCGGTTCGCTTTCCACATTAAACTGTCGAATGCCGCCCTGCAAAACCAGCCGCATTTCATCGCGGGTCTTGCCAATGCCGGAAAACACGATGCGCGAACCCGGCACGCCTGCCGCCTTGGCCCGTAGATATTCGCCCACTGATACCACATCCATACCGGCACCCAGATCGCCCAAAACCTTCAGAACTGCGACATTCGAGTTTGCTTTAACCGCATAACAGATCAGATGATCCATACCCCCCAAAGCCTGATCAAACACCTGAAAATGCCGCGCCAATGTGGCTTGGGAATACACATAAAACGGCGTGCCGACACTGGCCGCTATTTGCGCAACAGAAACATCTTCGGCGTGCAAAACGCCGTCCTTGTAAATAAAATGATCCATGGGTTTCCTATTTAATGGGTCGCGTGCGCAGATACAGATATAACGGCAGCCCGCAGGCCAAGCCAAGTCCAAAGGTAGCGGCTATAGCGATGGGCGCAACCCAATAATCCTTGCGTGCATAAACCTCTGCCAAAATCCAGAGTGTCATCGCAAGGGGGCCAACCAGCATATATTTCAGGCCGAGTAATTCCAAAGGCACAAACCCGTTATCGTGATAAAACAACAGCGAAACAACTGCACCTGCCAAGGCCAACATCAAATATACCCAGCGCAACATCGTTTTATGAACCTGACCTTATGTATAACAAAGGATAAACAATAACACACTGTGATCGCACCGCAATATATAGCCTGCTTTTGTAAGAGTTAATCACCTTGTAAATCTTGCGCCGAAATCCCTGTATCAGCCGCAGCTGCAGCCACCGTGTCGGGTTTCATATTCAAAACAACCCCGCGTATTGAGTTTGCACATTTACGGGCCTTTTTGGCATCATTGGCAGCAGCTTTGGCAATACTGCCTTCATCAGCCTCAGGATCGTCTTTGCGCGCCCGCACAGCGGCTTTATGTGCAGCCACCGCATAATCCGTTGCAGTATTGGCCGCCTTGATAGCAGCATCTGCATTCGCCTTGGCCTCTGCACGATTAGTCACAGAACGATTTGCATAACGACATGCTTTATCTGCATATTTTTTCGTGTAATAGGCATTATCCCGAGTTGATAAAAAGGGTATATCCACACCCAGTATCGGAGCGGTATCTTTTGGAATCGCATTTAAACCATCAAAAAACCCTTCACAGCCCTGCAAGGTTAAACCCCCAACCAAAATTAAAGTAATTGATAAACCAAATTTCATAAAACAAGCCCCCACTAATTTTGAAATATTCTTAGTAGCATAGCAAAAACAATCAAATCACGCAAATGACCCTCTGCCAATTAGCGCCAACATGGCCACATGCGTGTATGTTCAGCGTAGCGCGGGGTCTAATATCCAGTTGTTGTTACACGCGGCAAGGGATCACCCTTTACGCCGCAGGCCGAGACCAGTCCCAAAACAGAGACCAGACATAATAACCCAATAAGAAGCCGCATATATATTTGTCCTATTCGCCTTGAATGCCATCACCATAACCACCTGGGGTTACCGCTGCACACCCT
>CAZMMG010000030.1:0-14309 GCA_964567355.1 uncultured Neptunicoccus sp. | reverse complement strand
ATTTAGGATATTGTGCGGCGCACTAAAAGAGACAAATTTGCATGTCCGTTATGCAGTTTTTGCATGGCGAGTTTGTAAGATAGCCGCAGGTTTACGGATATTTTTAATATATTTACCAGCAAAAATCGCATCAAAGCACGCCATTAAGATAGTCTTGCGCTTTGGCTGTGGTCGGGGCGGTAAAAAAATCCTTGGCGGAATGATATTCCAGTAAATGACCCTTGTCCAAAAACAGAACCACATCAGCCAGTCGTTTTGCCTGCTTCAGGTCATGGGTGGAAATGAAAACGTTGCCGCCCTTGGTGACAAAGTCCAAAATCATGCTTTCGATCAGTTTGGTGGAGGCCGGGTCAAGGTTGGAGCAAGGCTCGTCCAGTAACAGCGTTTCGGGGTTTGTGATCAAGGCGCGTGCCACTGCCATACGCTGGGCTTCGCCGCCCGACAGGCAAGCGGCAGGTTGATCGGCAAGATGACTAAGGTGCGACAGTTCCAGCATCTTTGCAATGGCATCTTGCTGCGCGGCCCTGCCCAAAGACTTTAACGGATAAGCCAGATTGGCTCGCACTGAGCGGCGCAAAACAATCGGGTTTTGAAACACGAAACCGCGTGTAACTTTGGTCTTATGGGCAGGACACCCACCCCAAGTCACATGCCCCGTATCGGGCAGGATCAGCCCGTGGATCAGCGATAAAAGCAGGGTTTTCCCTGCGCCGTTTGGCCCCAGTATTGCTTTTATGCCTTTGCGGTTTTGGGTCAAATCCACGCTGTGTAAAAGCGGTGTGCCGTCTACACTGTAGGTCACGTTTTCAAGCTGCAATTCGGCCATCAGCGTGTCACCTGATACTTGCGGCCAAAGCTGCTGACCCAGTGGATTGCCGCATTGATCGTCACGGCAATCGTCAAAAGAATGATGCCAAGGGCCAAAGCCAGATCCAGATTGCCCTTGGAGGTTTCCAGTGCGATTGTGGTGGTCATAACCCGGGTAAAGCCGGCGATATTGCCGCCGACGATGATCACCGCCCCGACCTCGGCCAAGGCACGGCCAAAGCCGGCCAAAAGCCCGGTAACGACGGCAAAACGCGCGTCCCAAATCAGGGTTTTTAGCCGCTGTATCGGGCTGACGTCCAAAGCGTCCAACAGGTTTTTATAATCGCGGTTAAGCGGTAAAATGGCCTCGCGGGTCAGGGCCAGAACGATGGGAAAGATCAATACCGATTGCGCGATAATCATCGCGGTGGGTGTGAACAATATGCCGTAATCCCCCAAAGGCCCGGCGCGTGACAGCAATAGATAGATGAACAGGCCGACAACAACCGGCGGCAGGGCCATAAGCGATGTCGATATAACCACCAAAACCTGATGCAATGGAAATTTCCAGATCGCAAGGGCGGTACCCAAGGGTATGGCCAATAGTGACGCGATCAAGGTTGCTGTCAGGCTGACCCGCAACGACAGGCCGACAATGGCGATTAATTCCGGATCTGCAGACAGCACCAGATCAGCGGCTTGTCCAAATATAGTCATGGCCTTTGCGTCTTTCCCTGATTGCGCTTGCTCTTTTTCCGTGAATGCTGAATCTAAGGGCGATGGCATGTGATGTGCAAGCCAAAAAATAGAAGAGTACACGAAATGAGCCTAAGCCGCGAAGATATTTTAACCGCGTTGAAAGCGGTCAAACAGCCCGATGGACGCGATATTGTCAGTGCCGATCTGATCCGCGCGTTAAAGATCGAAGGCGGTTCTGTCCAGTTTATCATCGAGGTTGCGCCCAAAGACGGCCCTTCTATGACCCCTGTGCGCGCAGCGGCAGAAGCGGCGCTGAAGGCGTTGGATGGTGTCACATCCGTCTCGGTTATGTTGACTGCCCATAGTGATGCCGCCAAAGCTCCGCCACCCAACCTGAAACTTGGCGGCCATCCGAAAGCCAGCCCCGACAAAGCCCCTGTGGCGGGGGTAGACCGCATTCTGGCAATTGCTTCGGGCAAGGGCGGGGTGGGCAAGTCTACCGTGTCCAGCAATCTGGCTGTCGCTTTGGCCAAACAGGGACGCCGTGTCGGGCTGTTGGACGCCGATATTTACGGGCCTAGCCAGCCGCGCATGATGGGCAAGACAAAACGCCCTGCCTCGCCTGACGGCAAGACGATTATACCGCTTCATGCCCACGGCGTTACTTTTATGTCGATTGGTTTGATGTTGAAGGCGGACGAGGCAGTGATCTGGCGTGGCCCGATGTTGATGGGGGCGCTGCAACAAATGCTGGGGCAGGTCGCGTGGGGTGAACTGGACGTGCTGATCGTCGATTTGCCCCCCGGTACTGGCGATGTGCAACTGACATTGGCGCAAAAATCGCATGTCACGGGGGCGATTATCGTCTCTACACCGCAGGATGTGGCATTGATGGATGCGCGCAAGGCGATTAATATGTTTGAGAAAACTAAAACACCTGTGTTGGGAATGATTGAAAACATGTCCAGTTACCACTGCCCGAATTGCGGCCATGAGGCGCATATTTTCGGCCATGGCGGGGCGCGGGCCGATGCCGAGCGTCTGGGATTTCCCTTCCTTGGGGAAATTCCGCTGGATCTGGATGTGCGCCTTGCGGGCGATGCGGGCACGCCGATCGCGGCCACGGATAATCCGATTGCGGATATTTACGCAGGCATTGCAACCCGCCTGATCGAAGGCGGCATGGCATGAGCCGGGTTTTGGACAAAGCGGCCATTGCCGCCCTTGGCATCAAAGGTGGTTGGACATGCGGGCTGCGCGATTTTGTGCGCTATGGTGACTTGGACACGCTCAATCACGTCAACAACAAGGTTTACCATGCTTGGTTCGAAAACATCCGTGTTTTGTATATCACCGCCCTCGGGGTAGATTTTGAAGTGGATGCGCCGATCAAACCCGTTGTGCGTTCGGCCAATATTACATTCAACGCACCAATGTTTCTGAATGAGGACTATATTACCCTTTGCAGGGTCTCAAAACTGGGGCGCACCAGCTTTACCATCGACTATGCGGTGTTGGTGGATGGGCAGGCACGTATTACGGGTGATACGGTCATGGTTATGCTGAATGCGGATGCATCGGCCACCACTCCGGTGTCTGATGATTTGCGCAAAATTATGATTGAACGGGACGGGGCCAAAACCGCATAAAATTCTGCGTGCAGCCCTTGACTTGGCCCATGAAGCGCGTAGAAGGCCACTTCATAGATATTCGCGGGCAACCGCTGCACGGAGAAACAAAATGGCGAAGCCAACAACCATCAAAATCCGCCTGAATTCGACAGCGGACACTGGCCACTTTTATGTGACCAAGAAAAATGCACGCACCATGACCGAAAAAATGGTCGTCAACAAATATGACCCGGTTGTGCGTAAGCACGTTCCTTATAAAGAAGGCAAAATCAAATAGCTTGATTTTACCTGTCTTAACATATCAAGGGCGGCCTCAAGGGTCGCCTTTTGTTGTTTAGAACACCAATGCACGTAACAGGGCCAAAAGCGCCATGGCTTGTGCGGTTAGGGTCAGCATCATGCCCCAAAAGCGAAACCTCCAATGGGTGCCGTCAAAGCTGAAATAGCTGGCGTGCATCAAACGGCCGATAATCAGAACCGTGGCGATGATCAGCGCATAGGTAGAGCCTTCAAGATATTCGACAAAGCCTAGCAGGATCAGGGCGATGGGGATTTGCTCGGTCGCATTGCTGTGGCCGCGTATTTTCTTTTGGGTGATCTTATCGGCATTGTCGCCATGAACAATATGCTTGCTACGGCGCTCGGAAACGACTTTGTAGGTTAGATAAACCATCAAAGCCCCCAAGATCAGAGCCGTCCATGCGGTGATGTAAAGTGGAAAATCTGTCATTGAAGATGTGTCCTTATAAAAAAGCCGAGGCACATGGCCCCGGCTGATCATTAGTCAAAGTGTATTTGCTTAGTTGCGGTTGCCCATGAACTGCAACAGGAACATGAACATGTTCAAAAAGTCCAGGTAAAGGCTTAATGCGCCCATGATAGCGGCTTTGCCCAACCATTCAGACTGGCCTGCTGCGGCCATCTGGATATAGGTGGTTTTGATTTTTTGCGTGTCGTAAGCGGTCAATCCCGCAAAGATCAGCACGCCCAAACCTGAAACTGCAAACTGGATGGCGGCGGATTGTAGCCATATGTTGACCAGCATCGCCACGAACAGACCAATAACGCCCATAATCAGGAAGCTGCCCCAACCGGATATGTCTTTTTTGGTGGTGTAGCCCCAAAGCGACAGGCCGGCAAATGCGATGGCCGTGACAAAGAACGTGTTGGCAATGGAAAGTCCAGTATAAACCACGAATATAGAGGCAAGTGACAAGCCCATCAGTGCGGAAAATAGAAAGAACACACCGCGTGCGGCATTTTCAGACATCCGGCTTAAACCGGCGCTAAAGCCGAAAACCACGATCAGCGGAGCGAACATGATGATATATTTCACCGGGCTGGTGAACATGGTTTTCAGAACGCCAAACGGAATGAAATGGGTTTGTTGTCCGGCAACCGCCAAGGCATAATCTGTGCCCACCACATAGGCCAACAGGCCGGTGATCAGCATGGCCACGGACATCAACCCGTAAACCTTGTTCATATGGGTGCGAAGACCCACATCAATTGCGGATGTATGAACACCCGCGCCAGTGCGGCGGACGGTTTCATATTCAGCCATATTTCATCTCCTCGATAAAGATACCTATTTGGCATCGCGGGAATGCAATGCACCTCCCTTTGAATATGGTGAGATAATCGGTCTTTTTCAAGGTAAATACATACGGATTTGTGCGTAAATCAGCCGATTATCTGTATTTCAAGCTGCGCAAAGCGCGAAGAACTCTGCGCGGCTTGATAAATCCGCATTAGCGGGCAGGTGTGTCCCAGAAGGGTTTTGCACATTCTTGCCGCACGTCTTCTCGGCTTAACCCGATGTCGTTTAGCTGTGTATTTGTCAAAGAGCGCAAAGCTTTACGTTGTTTGTGTAATGCGAGTGCCACGCGAATACGTGCCGCGATTGAGGGGCGTTGGATCGCTGTGTTACAACCTGTGTCTGTGTAGTATGTCATGATGTGATCCTTTCCATTTTGTTGTGTAGTTACCTTGGTCCATCAATTTTCTTGATATGTATGACAAGTTGTGTTTCATTTGTGAAATGAATGATTGTAATGTGACTCATCAAGGATCGTGATATGCTGCGAAATCTGGATTTAACGGCCCTGCGCTCTTTTATGACTGTCGCCGAAACAGGGGGGGTAACGAAGGCCGCGGGTCAGTTGCATCTGACGCAATCGGCAGTTTCGATGCAGCTTAAACGGTTAGAGGAAGCGATGGGATTGTCTTTGCTGGATCGTTCCGGGCGCGGTATTGCCCTGACGCAACAAGGTGAATTGCTGCTTAGCTACGCCAAACGCCTGTTGGCATTGAATGATGAGGCCTGGGGGCGCCTGACCTCGGATGATTTTGAGGATGAAATTGTTCTGGGCGTGCCCAACGATATTGTATTCCCGCATATCCCGAAAGTGTTGAAACGCTTTGCCGCCGAGTTTCCACGGGTCAAGGTGCAGCTTTTGTCGTCATATACGCTGGATTTGAAAAAGAAACTGGAACAGGGGAATGCGGATCTGATACTGGGCACTGAACCGCATTGTCCGGTTGGCGCGACAAATGTCGCCACCGTCTGTCTGAACTGGTATTGTGCCGGGGATGGCAGGGTGTGGAAAAAACAACCGCTGGCACTGGCATATGAAAACCACTGCCTTTTCCACAAGTTTGCCGCGGCTGCATTGGATAAGGCCGGTATATCGTGGGAACTGGTGGTGAATACCAACCACGCCAAAACCGTCGAGGCCAGTGTCAGCGCGGATTTGGCGGTGCACGCCTGTTTGTGTGGAACCCAATCGGCAGATTGGGAGGTGGTTCCGGATGAGGCGGGCCTGCCTGATTTGCCGGAATTTCAGATCACCATGCAAAAAGGCGGTTCCGCAAATCCGGTTTTAATAGACCGGCTTGCCGCATTGATAACTGCGGCCTATGCGCATCAGGCAAAGCCGCAGCGCCTGCAGCATTTGATGGCGGTATAGGATCATAACCGGTCAATCCTGCGCAACCGTGCCTAGCCAGAGAAAAATCCGCCACTCCGAAGGCGCAGGGCTGATCGGCCCCGATCTTGGTTTGGGGTGCTAAACCAGAAAACTAGTTTAGTAGTTTAAAGACCCTTGATAGCCACTTAAGCATATCGGTTGCTTTTTGATTTTGACAATAGCACACACCAAAAGTCCGCAAGCCTGTACCGGCACATGCTTTGATCCCAAGAGTTTAGATCACCCGTTGATGTCCCGCTTTTCCATGCCAGAACCCGTTGGAAAATGGTGCCGGTATATCAAGGGTTGATAACCTGTTTTCGGCCTCGTCCATGGTGGTTTTCTCATCCAGCGCATCGCGGTAAATCTGCGCTACTGCAACCATATCCTGAGTGTGGGGAACCATTCTAAAATGGCTGACGCCCATGGCTTGAAGTGCACCCAATTCCGGCAACAGGTTCAGATAGCTATGCGACAGGGTCTGAATGCCGTTGATCGCCAGAAACCGCTGACCTGTCAGCGTGTCCAGCGGCATGCCGTCGGGGTCTTGTTCGCAAACAAACTGGCAATTGTCCTTGATCCGGCCATGGGCGCGGGCGTGATAGCAGCGCGCCGACAGCGCCAGCGAGGTACGTCCGAAAACCTGCACCTCGATGGCAACACCCAAGGTTTTTGCCTGTTCACACATAACTTCAACAGATGAGCCGGGCAGCTCGGGCGGCAGGCAGAAACGACTGGCCCCCTTGGCCGCCAAATAGGCCATGGTGTCCTCGTTATAGACGTTCATCAGCGGGCCGATCATATGCGGGCGGCCATCCAAATGCCACAGGCCCGAGGTGTCATTAACCTCGATCAAATGATCGTCCTCTTCGCAAAATCCTGCCATCATATTGCGTTCGCGCTTCAGCATCACTTCGGCCAAGGTTGAAAATACCACGGTTTTGCCGCCGCGCTCTAACCGCTCGGTGACTTCGGCGTAATGTTTGTCAAAGAATGGGCTGCGCTTGGAGCAGATCACTTCGCCCAAATAGACCGTATCGATAGCGGCCTCGTCGGCGATGCGGGCATAAAAGTCGATTTTCTGCTCTGCAGGCCAGTGAAATTGGATCGGGCCTAGGGTGAGTTTTGTCATGATTACCGCCACGTTTTACTTTTGAAAGCCCCTTGGGTTTCTTTTTGGCCTTCGGTCAGCGCCAAAAGATCCGCCAATTGCGGGTCGCGGCCGCTGGAAATGTCATCGACCGCTTTGCGAAAGGCCGTAACCACTTTTTTGACATAGGCCCTTGAGCGTTGCCGGCCTTCGATTTTAAGGGCGTGAACACCGGCACCGATTAACTCGGGCAACAGCGATGACAGGTTCAGGCTGATCGGTTCTTCAAAGGCGTAATAGCTGCCGTCATGGGCGGGCGTGGTATAGCGGCCCTTGCAAATTGTTGGATAGCCTGCGGTTTCTTTGCAGCCGAAACAATCGATGGTGAACGCGCCCAATTGGGTGGAAAGGTTGCCGGCGCCGTCGCGTTTGTATTCGACTTGCGCGGCAGGTGAACAAACCCCGTCAAGGTTGGTTGAAAGCCCGGTGATATAATTGGTCAGGCTGCAACGGCCTTCAACCATCAGCCCGTGATTGCCGAAAATAAAAGTTTCAATCTCGCAAGGTACTTCCGCTGCAAGACTGCGGATTTCGGGCACCGTCAGAATGCGCGGCAGCACCACACGTTTGACGCCGAACTCGCGGCAGTAATAGCGGATGCTTTCGGGGTTAGAAGCGGCCGCCTGCACCGAAAGATGCAACCGGGCTTGCGGGTATTTCGTGGCGATATAATTTGCCACACCAATATCGGCGACGATAAAGGCATCAACGCCCAAGCGAATGCCGGTATCTATTGCGTCTTTCCACAAGGACTGTTTGCCTGCGGGTGGATAGGTGTTCATCGCCAACAGAACCTTGGTGTCCTTATCATGGGCGTAAGCTACCGATCGTTCCAGCTCTGGTTGGGTGAAATTCAGCCCCGGGAAATTACGCGCGTTGGTGGCGTTTTGAAAACCGCAATAAACCGCATCGGCCCCTGCATCAACGGCCGTGCGCAGGGCGGCGGGGGTGCCCGCGGGGCAAACCAGTTCCGGTGAGCTCATCAGGGGGCATTCCTATGGTTTCTGTCTGCGGCAATGCGCAAACGGGCAAGTATCGTCCGCCCTACGGGGCCGAACATGTCAGCCACCATTTGCGCGATGGATCCGTCCACATCATCCAAAGCGTTACGCAGGCAAACCACCGCTTCGGTATCGCCGGTAATGATCAGATCACGTGAAAAAAACAGCGCATCACCGTCGATGTCGCTGTCCAGAAGTTGCATTAAATCCAGGAACCTGCCCGAGATCCGCGCGTCATTTTCGGGGGGAGAAGTGCGAAAATGCGCGGTCAGGGACAGGTCTCTGGGGTCGGGCCGCAGCAATAGCGTAAACGGCAGATTGATAGGATCAATCAAAAACCGTGCCTGCGTATGGGGCCCGAGACGGTTGAACATATCGGGATTTTTCGACCCGATACGCTGCACGATCCGTTTCAGGATCGGTTGCAGCGGCAAAAGCGGGATTGCCGGCAGCGCAAGTGGGCTGCTTGAGGGCAATATGCGCGAAAACGCTGTAGCTGTAGTTTGCTGGTTCATACAGCATCTATAGATCGTAGTGCCAGAGACTGACTTGATATAGATCAAGTCATATGCATATTCTAAAAATATTTTACACCAGACGAGATAATCGCGGATGAAGCACAGGTTTGTCCTGACCCAAAGCTGCTATTGGCTGTTCAGAACCGGTCGGATGGTGTTTTCTAGTATGCGTTTGGTAATCGGCCCGGCATAGCGGAAAAGCACTTTTCCCTTGGCGTCCAGGATAAAGGTTTCAGGCACGCCGGTGGCCCCCCAGTCAATACCGGTGCGGCCTTCATCTTTGCCGCTTTTGCTATAGGGATTGCCCAGACTTGACAGATAGGACAGCGCGTTTTTTTGCTGGTCTTTGTAATTGACGCCGTAAATCACAATGCCTTCTTTGGCCATGGCCTCCAGTGTCGGGTGTTCGGCGCGGCAAGGCCCGCACCAACTGGCCCAGAAATTGACCAGTTTGATACCGCCGGTTTTCAGATCGGCTGCAGTAAGTTCCGGCAGGTCGCCTAATGGGCCAACGGTCAGTTTTGGTGCATCACGCCCTATCATCATGCTGGGCAGATCGTTTGGGTTTTCGCGCTTTAGGCCAACGTAGAACAGGACAGCAAGGGTGAGGAATATAATCGGCGGGGCCGCAACCCACGGCAAGATTTTCGAGCGTGTTTTGTTATTTTCCATTTTGTGGCTTTCCGTGGCGGGCTTCCTCGGCTGCAAGGCGCCTTTTGGCACGGCGGCTTTGCATCCAGGTCAGGGCGCAAAATCCGGCAAGAAGGCTCAATGAAACAATATAGGCCAAAAGCACGGTATCGGTATATTTTCCCAAATCAGGCATTATCTGTTCCTAGCTTCAAGTGCGGATGTGCGGCGCAGGCGGATTTCGCTGCGGGTGCGCACCAAAACCAGCGTGATGAACAACAAAAGGAACCCGGTAAAACTTAGAAATAAAGGGTATAGATAGGCACTGTCCACATGCTGGCCTTCGGCTACTGAAATGGATGCGCCTTGATGCAGCCCTTGGTTCCAGAAATTCACCGCATAGCGCGACAAAAATGCGAAAACGCTACCCACCATGCACAGGATTGCCGTCAGATCGGCAGCGGTGTCACTGTCCTCGATGGCGTTCCACAGGGCGATATAGCCCAGATAAAATATCGCCAGAATCATGAAGCTGGTCAGGCGCGGATCCCATGCCCAATAGGTGCCCCACATCGGTTTGCCCCAGATGGCGCCGGTGCCAAGGGCGATCAGGGTCATGGTCAGCCCGATGGGGGCGGCGGCCTTGGCTGCTAATGCAGATACATGGTGGCGCCGGATCAGCCAGACCAACGATGTTACCAGCATCATTATCCAGGCGTTGATCGCAATTGTCGCACTTGGCACATGCAAGAAGATGATCTTAACGCTTGAGCCTTGTTGGTAATCATCGGGTGTGACGAAGAACCCCCACGAAAGCCCCCCGATCAGGAATAGCCCGGTCAGGACGATCAGCGTCGGTATCAGGCGGCCCGAAAGCCGCATGAATTTAACCGGATTTGCATATTCCCAAAGTGAATTGAGCTTGGTTTTGACTGACATGAGGTTGTTTTACCTGTTTTTCAGAGCAGGGCAATGGGGGAGTTGTCACAGGGGACGTAGGGGGGCGCAATTATTAAAATGCTGGTAATGGTTTCACACTAAAGCTATCGTTGGTGATATTATGTTACCGAATATAAAAGGAACCCGATTTTGCTGCGTCTTACTTTTACAGCTCTTAGCCTTGTTTTCTTTGCCACAACCGCGATGGCGGGCAGTTATAAAAACGTTGCCAGAGGCACCGCACTTCGGGTGCATTTGATGAGTGCCGTCCGGCCCCATGCGGAATGGAAATTTGGTGAACCGGTTGAATTTGTTGTCGATAGTTTGCGGGTTGCAGGTGATATTGCCTATGCCGAACTTCATGCCCAACGCCCCGGTGGCGGCAAGATCAACATGGCAATGACGCCAATGGCCAAGCGCGATGATTATAATGAATACACGACCGGAACGGATGTGCGCGCACTTCTTAAGCGGTCAGGTAAAATATGGGTGGCCGTATGGTACGAGGTCGGTACATATGACCCTTTTAAGTGGGAGACAACTTATGGCGTTTGCGATAGGTGGGCTGCCGTAATCCCCGAGATGTGCAATTAGGGCCTCTAACCGTTCAGATTTGCCTTCAAAGCCAATGCAGCCGCAAACGGCATCAGGACGACGGAAAACAGGGTTAATCCCGCCAGAAGGGTCAGGCTGGGTAGCGGGTCTATGCCGTCAACGGATTTGGTTACGGTAATAGCCCCGAAAATCAGGGTCGGGGTGTATAGAGGCAGTACCAGCAGCGACAACAATAAGCCGCCGCGTTTGATACCGACCGTAATGGCCGCTCCGAAGGCACCAATAAAAGATAGGGCAGGCGTGCCGATAGCAAGGCTGGCCAGCAGCCATGTATATGCGGGGGCAGGCAGGTTTAAAAGATAACCCAAAGGGGCGGCGGCAAGGGTCAGTGGCAGACCGGTGGTGACCCAATGGGCGGCGGCCTTGGCTGCGGTGATGCCGGTCAAGGGTAGGGGGGATGTTGCCAGCACATCCAGCGTGCCGTCCTCGTGATCCAGTTGAAAGATGCGGTCAAGCGACAAAAGGCAGGCCAAAAGTGCGCCAATCCACAGGATGCCGGGGGCAATGCGGGCCAGTAGCGCAAGGTCGGAACCGACACCGAACGGGACGAACATCACCACGATCAGGAAAAATGCTAGGGCAAGGCCGAAGCCGCCACCCGAGCGGAAAGCCAATTTTAGATCACGCGCGAACAGTGATAGCATTAATATGATCCTTCAAGAAAGGGCGATGTATTGGCTTTGGTCGGGGCGAACTGCCCCAGATCAAGGATTTGCGCCTGTGCTATGTCCAATTCCAGATGGCTTGATAAAATCGCGATACCGCCCGCTGCGCAATGGTCGGTAATGCTATGTGCAATCGCGCCCGTGTGATGCGCATCAAGCGAGGTCGTCGGCTCGTCCATCAGCCATACGGTGCGTCCCGACAGGGTCATTCGTGCCAGCCCCAGACGGCGTTTCTGGCCTGCGGACAGGGTGGCGGCGGGGCGGTCTGCCAGTTGGGTTAGATCGAAGGTTTCAATGACCTTGGCGGTTTTATCTGTGCCGTAAACTCCGGCCCAGAAAGCCAGATTTTCAGCAACGCTTAGTTGCAGTTTCACCGCATCGAGATGGCCCGAATAAGCCACATCATCGGGGTTCATTTCCAATTTGCCTTCACTGGCAGGGCCCAAGCCTGCCAACACACGCAACAGGGTGGATTTACCGGCCCCGTTGGGGCCGCGCAGGATTAGGCAGTCGCCCGATGACAGACTGAAACTGACCCCTTGCAGCACTTGGCGGGGGCCGCGCGTGCAGCCGATATTTATGGCGTTGATCTTCATGGGGGCAGGGATAGCGCAAAGTGGGCGGGATGGGAAGACGCCGCCACACCTTATTGCCCCGTCGCCATTTTTGGCAAGCGGGGTTCGTTGTTTATATAAGATTTAATCAAGGTGGCAGGCCTGCCGATTGCAGTTATTGTGCCGAACAAGGGGATAGTCACCCTTGCACCTAATCTAACCGGTTATTTCGGTGGTTTTCTCATTTGACGCTGTTACCCGCCCTTCAAAAACCCGTCTGGGTGGCAAAAGATTGCAAAACAATCTTTGAGAACCCGTTAACCACTTTTGTCGACAGGGGCAGGATGCACATGCAGGGGTTTAAGCTTTGTTAAAGCGGCGTGCGGTAGGGCGAGCGTCCCTCTCCCGCTCATACTCCGCTTGCTTCCAGCCGGTAATTGCAGGTATTTTGTGTTTGCCACATCAATTTGCATACCATTGCATACAACAACCCTTGCAGGACTCGGTTTTATGGTGCAAAAGCCCCGTAATCCCGTTTAACAACATCCATCTGGAGGACGCATGACTGTAACCGTAGGCACAGACAGCAATAAAACCCGTAAAACCCTGAAAGTCGGCGATTTAAGCGTTGATTATTATTCCATTGCAGCGGCGACGGCTGCGGGTTTGGGGGATTTTTCTAAACTTCCCGCCGCGTTGAAGGTGGTGCTGGAAAACATGCTGCGCTTTGAAGATGGCGGCCATACGGTTTCCACCGATGATATCAAGGCATTTGCGACGTGGGCCGCCAAGGGTGGCAAGAACCCGCGTGAAATAGCCTACCGCCCGGCCCGGGTGTTGATGCAGGATTTCACCGGCGTGCCTGCGGTGGTTGATCTGGCCGCGATGCGCGACGGGATTGTGGCTTTGGGCGGCGATGCCGAGATGATCAATCCGCTCAGTCCGGTTGATTTGGTGATCGACCATTCGGTGATGATCGACGAGTTCGGCAATCCGCGTGCCTTCAAGATGAATGTGGAACGCGAATATGAACGCAATCTGGAACGTTATACATTCCTGAAATGGGGTCAAAAAGCCTTTGATAATTTCCGCGTTGTACCGCCCGGTACCGGCATTTGCCATCAGGTGAACCTTGAATATCTATCCCAGACGGTCTGGAAAGATGTCGATCAGAACGGAGTCGAGGTGGCCTATCCCGACACATTGGTCGGCACCGACAGTCACACCACCATGGTTAACGGCATGGCGGTTCTGGGCTGGGGCGTTGGCGGTATCGAGGCTGAAGCTGCGATGCTGGGTCAGCCGATTTCGATGCTGATCCCCGAAGTGGTGGGCTTTAAGCTGACCGGCGCAATGCTGGAAGGTACCACCGGCACCGATCTGGTGCTTAAAGTGGTGGAACTGCTGCGCGCAAAAGGTGTGGTTGGCAAGTTTGTCGAATTTTACGGCGCGGGTCTGGATCATCTGCCGTTGGCGGATCGTGCGACGATTGCCAATATGGCACCTGAATACGGTGCCACTTGCGGCTTTTTCCCGATCGATAATGAAACCATCCGTTATCTGACCAATACCGGCCGCGATAAAGATCGTATCGCCCTTGTAGAAGCCTATGCCCGCGAAAACGGGTTCTGGCGGGGGGCGGATTATGCGCCAGTTTATACCGATACGCTGCATCTGGATATGGGCACTATCGTGCCGGCAATTTCCGGCCCTAAACGGCCACAGGATTATGTGGCCTTGACCGAAGGGCAAAATGCGTTCCGTAACGAGATGGAGCAGACTTTCAAACGTCCCATGGGCAAAGAGGTCGCTGTTGAGGGTGAGGATTACACCATGGAAAGCGGCAAGATCGTGATTGCCTCGATCACGTCTTGTACCAACACATCGAACCCTTATGTGATGATCGGTGCGGGTCTTGTGGCGCGTAAAGCGGCGGCCCTTGGATTGAACCGCAAGCCTTGGGTCAAAACCTCGCTGGCGCCCGGATCACAGGTGGTTTCGGCCTATCTGGAAGCCGCCGATCTGCAAAAAGATCTGGATGCGCTGGGCTTTAATCTGGTGGGCTACGGCTGCACCACCTGTATCGGCAACTCGGGGCCTATTCAGCCGGAACTGTCGACGGCAATTGCCG
>CAZMMG010000029.1:0-14310 GCA_964567355.1 uncultured Neptunicoccus sp. | reverse complement strand
AATTCAACCTTTTCAATCTCTTTATTAACCAAAAATTAAATTAACTTTCATTAGCAACCGCTCAATCATTTCAGCTTGGGACTTATTGGCACCCGATAATAAAAAAATTGTGCCTATAGTGTTGATGTTGTGAAATTCGGAACTTATATACAGCGGGAACTAAAGAACCGGATTCCGGTTTCTTTTGGGATCGGACTTGGGTGCCGCTATCGGGCCTAAGCCCCACAATCGCCGAGAAAGGAAAACGAAATGGGCAAAGTAATAGGTATTGACCTAGGAACAACAAACTCTTGCGTCGCCATCATGGATGGGGCTCAACCGAAAGTTATAGAAAACTCTGAAGGGGCACGCACGACCCCTTCTATCGTGGCATTTACAGATGATGAACGTCTTGTCGGTCAAGCCGCAAAACGCCAGGCTGTAACCAACCCCGAAAACACCCTGTTTGCGGTAAAGCGCCTGATTGGCCGCCGCAGAGACGATAAAATACTGACCAAAGAACTTAAAAACCTGCCGTATAATGTAGTTGATGGCGGTAATGGTGATGCATGGCTTGAAGTTAAAGCCGAAAAATATTCACCTTCACAGGTTTCCGCTTTCATTTTGCAAAAAATGAAAGAAACTGCGGAAAGCTATTTAGGCGAAAGCGTAACAGAAGCCGTTATCACGGTTCCGGCATATTTTAACGATGCCCAGCGCCAAGCCACCAAAGATGCGGGGAAAATCGCAGGCCTTGAAGTTCTGCGTATCATCAATGAGCCAACTGCAGCAGCTTTGGCTTATGGCCTGGATAAAGAAGGCACCAAAACTATTGCAGTTTATGACCTTGGCGGCGGTACTTTCGATGTATCCATTCTGGAAATTGACGATGGCCTGTTTGAAGTGAAATCGACCAACGGCGATACAATGCTGGGCGGCGAAGACTTTGACATGCGCATTGTTCAGTATTTGGCAGACGAATTCAAAAAAGAAACTGGCGTTGATTTAACCAAAGACAAAATGGCCTTGCAACGCCTGAAAGAAGCGTCTGAAAAAGCCAAAATCGAACTGTCGTCTTCAACACAGACAGAAATCAATCAGCCCTTTATTTCTATGGATCCAAAAGGCGGCCAACCGCTTCACCTTGTGATGAAGCTGACACGTGCCAAATTGGAAAGCCTGGTTGTAGATCTGATCAAGCGCTCGATGAAGCCTTGTGACGCCGCCTTGAAAGATGCCGGTGTTTCAAAAGCTGAAATTGACGAAGTGGTTTTGGTTGGCGGGATGACTCGCATGCCCAAAGTTATGGAAGAAGTGACCAAATTTTTCGGCAAAGAGCCAAACAAAGGCGTTAACCCTGATGAAGTTGTCGCCATGGGCGCTGCTATCCAAGCCGGTGTTTTACAAGGCGACGTCAAGGATGTTGTGCTATTGGATGTAACCCCGTTGTCCTTGGGCATCGAAACCTTGGGCGGTGTGTTTACACGTCTTATCGACCGCAACACCACCATCCCTACTAAAAAGTCACAAATATTCTCTACTGCTGAAGATAACCAAAACGCTGTGACTATCCGTGTGTTCCAAGGCGAGCGCGAAATGGCTGCCGACAATAAAATTCTCGGGCAATTCAACTTGGAAGAAATTCCACCGGCACCGCGCGGTCTGCCACAAATTGAGGTGACTTTCGATATTGATGCCAACGGGATCGTTTCTGTTTCCGCCAAAGACAAAGGTACCAATAAAGAACAGGTCATTACCATTCAGGCATCCGGCGGTCTGTCTGATGACGACATCGAAAACATGGTTAAGGAAGCGGAAGAAAACGCCGAAGCGGATAAAGAACGCAAAGAGCTGGTTGAAGCTAAAAACAGTGCTGAAAGCCTGATCCACAGCACCGAAAAAGCCGTCGAAGAACACAGCGACAAGGTTGACCCGTCAACCGTCGAAGTGATTGAGCTGGCCATTAAAGTTTTAAATGAAGCTTTGGAAACCGAAGACGCCGGCAAGATTAAAGCCCGCAGTCAAGACCTTACCGAAGCCTCTATGAAACTTGGTGAGGCAATTTACAAAGCTACCCAAGAAGCCGCAGAACCGGAAGCGCCAGAAGGTTATGGCGAAACAGACGAAGGGCCACGCGGTGTTGACGAAGATATTGTTGACGCTGACTTTGAAGATCTTGGCAAGGAAGGTCGGTAATCCGACCTTTTAGGACTTTTGCATTGGGCTGGCCCTATAGGGGCCAGCTTTTTGCGATAAGGAGGCATAATGTCTAAACTTGATTATTACGTTATTTTGGGTGTTGCCAAAGGCGCGTCAGATGCTGAAATTAAAAAAGCATATCGCAAAAAAGCGATGGAACACCACCCAGACCGTAACAAGGGTGATGATGGTGCCGAGGCCAAATTCAAAGAAGTAAACGAAGCCTATGACGTCCTGAAAGACCCGGACAAAAAAGCCGCTTACGACCGTTATGGTCACGCTGCCTTTGAAGGCGGTATGGGCGGGCGCGGGCAGGGTGGTTTTGCTGGCCGTGGCGGCCCTGATTTCGGATCAGCCTTTTCGGATGTTTTCGATGATCTTTTTGGCGAATTTACCGGACGTGGCGGGCGCGGGGGTGGACAACGCCCATCGCGTGGCTCTGACCTGCGCTATAATCTGTCGGTTACTTTGGAAGAAGCCTATTCAGGCAAACAGGAAACCATAAGCGTCAACGCGTCCATCAACTGCGAAAGCTGTTCCGGCACGGGTGCGCAGGGCGGGTCAGAAGCACAATCATGCCCAACATGTTCCGGCATGGGAAAAGTCCGTGCCCAACAAGGGTTTTTCACTGTTGAACGCACCTGCCCCACTTGCAACGGTCGCGGCAGCATCATCACCAACCCGTGTAAAAGCTGTTCCGGTTCTGGCCGACAACAACGCGAACGATCTTTAAGCGTGAATATTCCAGCAGGCGTTGAAACCGGCACCCGTATACGGTTGGCCAACGAAGGCGAAGCAGGCTTGCGTGGTGGCCCAACCGGTGATCTTTATATTTTCATCGAAGTTCAGGAACACCAACTTTTTCAACGCGATGGTCAGAATATTTACTGTCGCATTCCAGTTTCCATGGCCTCGGCCGCCTTGGGTGGAGAGCTCGAAGTGCCCACAATAGATGGTGGAAAAAGTCGCGTAAAAATTCCCGCAGGATCACAATCCGGCACACAGATGCGCCTAAAAAGCAAAGGTATGCCAGGGTTACGTAGTACCGCAAAAGGTGACTTGTTCCTTGAAATCAGTGTTGAAACACCCGTGAACCTTTCAGCAAAGCAAAAAGAGCTGTTGAAGGAATTTGATGGTTTGGGCAAAAACAATAACCCTGAAAGTCACAATTTCTTTGGCAAGGTCAAGGGATTTTGGGAAGGAATGAAGGGCTAACCCTTCATTCTTTCTGTATCACAAGCCGCCATCACGGCCATATTCAAAACATCGTTTGAAGACGACGTGACAGAACATAACTGAATAGCTTTATCAATGCCCGACATAATCGGCCCGATCACGGTCGCACCGCCCAATTCCTGCATCATTTTAACAGATATGGAAGCGGAGTGTCGTGCAGGCATCACCAGAATATTGGCCGGGCCTGTCAAACGGCAAAACGGATAATCTTCCTGAATTTTTGTGTTCAGGGCGACATCCACAGTCATTTCACCTTCATATTCAAAATCAACACCGCGCTTGTCCAATACCTTTGCCGCATCTTTCATCTTTACGGCACGCTCGGATGGTGGATAGCCAAAGTTTGAAAAACTGACAAAAGCAACGCGCGGCTCTAGACCCATGTTTCTAGCAACTTTGGCACCGTGTTCTGCAATATCCGCCAAATCATTTTCATCTGGCCATTCATTAACCAACGTATCGGCAACAAGCACCAGACGACCACGTTTCAACACCGCATTCACACCAACAACACCATTGCCAGGTGACACGTCAAACACATGGTTCAGCAAGCGCATCACATGGGCTGATTTTTTGGTGGCCCCGGTGACCATAGCATCAACATGGCCGTGTTGAATCATAAGGGCTGCAAAAACATGTCGGTCACGCGATGCCAGTTTGTGAACATCGACCTTATCATAGCCTTTGCGCTGCAAGCGTTTGTACAAGAAATCTTTATACATCTCAAAATGTTCCGAGTTTCGCGCATTTACGACCTCAATCTCGTCGTAAGCTTCGCCCATGCCCGCCTCTTCGAGCATCTGTTTCACGTTCGGCTCGCGGCCAACCACAACCGCCTGCCCCAAACCTGCCCGGGTATAAGCGACAGCCGCACGTAACACTTTTGGATCCTGGCCTTCGGTAAACAACATACGCGCCTGAATATTGCGTGCGCGCACAAACATTGCCTGTAAAACAGAGGCCACAGGATCAAGCCGCGATTTCAAACTTAGAACATAGGCGTCCATATCAATAATCGGACGCCGCGCCACGCCGCTATCCATACCAGCCTTAGCCACTGCTGGCGGGATAATATGAATCAAACGTGGATCAAACGGCGTCGGTAGAATATATTCCGCACCAAATGATAGTTTCTGACCATAAGCCAAACCAACCTCATCTGGGACATCCTCTTGGGCCAAGGCCGCCAACGCGTGAGCGCATGCGATTTTCATTTCTTCATTGATAGACCGCGCATTAATGTCCAACGCCCCACGAAACAGATACGGAAAACACAGCACATTATTGACCTGGTTTGGATAATCGGAACGCCCAGTAGCCATAATGGCGTCGGGCCGTACCTCATGCACTTCTTCGGGTGTAATTTCCGGGTCAGGGTTTGCCATCGCAAAAATAACCGGATTTGGCGCAAGTGCTTTTACCATTTCCTGGGTTATCGCACCCTTGGCAGAGACCCCCAAAATAACATCCGCACCGGTCATAGCCTCTAATAGCGTGCGTTTTTCGGTCTTGACCGCATGGGCGGATTTCCATTGGTTCATGCCCTCGGTACGACCCTGATAAATCACACCCTTTGTATCGCAAATAATACAATTATCGTGTTTTGCACCCATTTCTTTGATCAATTCAAGACAGGCAATACCGGCAGACCCGGCACCGTTCAGCACAACTTTGACATCTTCAATTTTTTTATTGCTGATCTTCAACGCATTCAGCAAGCCCGCAGCACATATCACGGCTGTTCCATGCTGATCATCGTGGAAGACAGGGATGTCCATTAGTTCTTTTAAGCGTTGTTCAATAATGAAACATTCAGGTGCTTTAATGTCTTCCAGATTGATGCCGCCAAAACTTGGCCCCATCAGCTTTACCGCATTGATAAAAGCATCCGCATCTTCGGTATCAAGCTCTAGGTCGATCGAGTTGACATCCGCAAAACGTTTGAAAAGAACCGACTTACCTTCCATAACGGGTTTTGAAGCCAATGCGCCTAGATTACCCATACCCAAGATTGCCGTACCATTTGTAATAACGGCAACCATATTACCCTTGGATGTGTAATCATAAGCCGTTTCAGGATTTTCAGCGATAGCATTCACCGGTGCCGCAACGCCCGGAGAATAGGCCAGCGACAAATCCCTTTGTGTCGACATGGGTGTTGATGGAATGATTTCAATTTTACCCGGTTTTGGCTCCAAGTGGTAATTCAGGGCTTCTTCATCTGTAACTTTGCGTTTATTTGCCATCGTGTTTTTCACCTAGTTTAACGTTAAACTACTTTCTATTTACGCCGTTTTAAGACTTTTCTCGCCAAGTTACAAGAAACTTTCCCGTCAGCCCTTTCCCCGCGAACCTGGGTTGGCTATCTTGCCCCAAAGCATAATCTCGGGGGTTTATAAGCAGTGTCCGCACCCATTAGTGCCGTAACGCCGATGATGGCACAATTTCTGTCGATTAAGACGGATTATCCCGATGCCCTACTGTTTTACCGCATGGGCGATTTTTATGAAATGTTTTTCGACGATGCGGTGCAGGCTTCGCAGGCTCTGGATATTGCATTAACCAAGCGCGGCAAGCATCTTGGCCAGGACATCCCCATGTGTGGCGTCCCCCATCACGCCGCCGAAAGCTATTTTTTAACGCTGATCCGCAAAGGTTTTCGCGTGGCGGTGTGCGAACAACTTGAAAATCCTGCCGAGGCCAAAAAGCGCGGCGCAAAATCCGTGGTTAAACGCGGCGTTGTGCGTCTTGTCACCCCCGGAACCTTGACCGAAGACAGCCTTTTAAACCCCCGCCAACATAATTTTCTGTGCAGCTTTGCCAACATTCGCGGGGATTGTGCCTTGGCATGGGTCGATGTATCAACCGGCGATTTTTATGTGCAATCATGCAAGCCTGCCAACCTTGGATCACTGCTGGCACGCCTTACACCCAAAGAGGTGCTGATCTCGGAAACAGCTGACCAGGTTTTACAAAACCACATCGAAGAGCAGGGTTGTGCCGCCACCCAATTGTCCCGCGCCAGCTTTGACAGCGAGCAAGCCACCAAACGCCTGACTAAATTGTTCAACGTCAAAACTCTGGACGGATTTGGCGCCTTTGCCCGGCCAGAATTATCCTGCCTTGGCGCGATTGTCGATTATCTGGATATCACCCAAAAAGGCAAACTGCCATTGTTGCGCCCACCAATTCAGGAAAGCTGCACTGCAGGGGTTCACATAGACGCCGCCACAAGGCGCAATTTGGAATTGACCCGCGCGCTTTCGGGTGAAAAATCAGGATCGCTATTGCATGCGATTGATCGCACCGTAACCGGGGCAGGGGCGCGGTTGCTGGAATTCCGGTTGACCAACCCTGCAACCGATTTACGGATGATTAACGGCAGGCTTGATTGCGTTGGCTATTGTCAACAACACGATGAAAATCGTGCCTTGGCGCGTGATTTGCTAAAACAGGTTCCCGACATTAGCCGCGCGCTTTCGCGCCTGTCGCTGGAGCGCGGTGGCCCCAGAGACTTGCTTGCGATTAAAAACGGATTACTTCAGGCAAATTTGTTTTTGCAAAAATTTACGCTGCAGGATCTGCCCGTCGATTTGCAACAGACTTTTCAAAACCTGAAAACAAATGACGCCATTGTCACCTTGCTAAACGCCACCATCCAAGATGAGCCGCCATTACTGGTACGTGACGGCGGCTTTGTCGAGACCGGCTATCACGCCGAGCTGGATGAGCTGCGCAAATTACGCGATGATGGGCGCAAAGTGATCCTTGGGTTGCAAGCGAATTATGCCGAACAAACAAGCATTGCTGCTCTGAAAATAAAACACAATAATGTGCTGGGCTATTTTATCGAAACACCTGCAACTCACGCGCAAAAAATGCTGGGTACGGGTTTTTCCGATATTTTCATCCACCGCCAAACCACCGCAAATGCAGTGCGCTTTACCACTCTTGAATTATCCGATCTTGAAACTAAAATCCTGAATGCAGGCGGACGCATTCTTGAAATTGAAAAACACATATTCCTAGAGATAACCGGCTTTATTATAAAAAATGCGGCCGAAATAGGAGCCTGCGCCAAAGCGCTGGCCGAAATCGACGTGCACATGGCCTTTGCCGACCTTGCCATATCAGAGGGTTGGGTCAGGCCCATTTTAACCAATGGTTTGGAATTCAATATTGCCGCCGGCCGTCATCCTGTCGTAGAGATGGCTTTGCGAAAGCAGGCAACAGGACATTTTGTTGCAAACGATTGTGATCTTTCTGCGGGCGCAGAAAACAGCAAGCCTGTTTGGTTATTAACTGGACCGAATATGGCTGGGAAATCCACGTTTCTGCGCCAAAATGCCCTTATTGCGATTTTAGCACAAATTGGCAGTCCTGTGCCCGCCGCTTCGGCAAAAATAGGAATTGTATCTCAAATATTTTCTCGTGTTGGTGCCTCGGATGATCTGGCGCGGGGGCGGTCAACCTTTATGGTCGAAATGGTCGAAACCGCCGCGATTCTAAATCAGGCAGGCAGCCATGCGCTGGTGATTTTGGATGAAATCGGGCGGGGTACTGCCACCTATGATGGTCTGTCGATTGCATGGGCGACCTTAGAACATTTACATGACGCCAACAAATGCCGCTGTCTGTTTGCTACCCATTATCACGAACTGACCGGTCTTGCGGCAAAGCTTGCCGGTTTGACAAACGCGACTGTTGCCGTGCGCGAATGGGAAGGCGATATTATTTTTCTACACGAAGTACGCATGGGTTCTGCCGACCGCTCATACGGTGTTCAGGTGGCCAAACTTGCAGGATTACCATCCGCTGTGGTTGAGCGCGCCCGTGCTATTTTGGAAAAACTGGAGGCTGGAGATCAAAACAAGGCCGCCACAAATGCTTTGTTTGACGAGCTGCCGCTGTTTTCCGCATTGCCCAGCGCGGTTGTGCCCCACAAACCCAGTGCGGTCGAGGCAGCTTTAGCCGACGTTAGCCCCGACGAACTAAGCCCACGTGAAGCGCTGGATCTGCTATATCAGTGGAAAAAGCTGGAATAGTCCAAAGCCCGGGGCCGGTTTCATCAACATGAGGCGTCGGGCTTGAAACATAGTTCTTTCTGGCGTTTACCTGCTGGAAGAAACGCCTACCTGAGCCGCACGAAGCAACCGATCCCCGATCATGAACCCCTGATTCATCACCTGAATAATGTGACCTGCTTTAACGTCGGGCGCGGGCGCTTCAAACAGAGCTTCGTGGATTTGTGGATCAAATTTATCACCTACCAGCGGCAAAATAGGATTAATATGGTGACGCTGGAACACAGACAGTAATTCGCGCTGGGTCAGCTCGATACCGTCGATTAAACCTTTGGCTTGTTCGCGGTGACCTTCGTCGATTGCCCCTAAAGCGCGTGTCATATTATCGTAAACCGACAGCATTTCTTTTGCCAGCTTAGAGCCGCCATAAATCTCGGCATCGCGGCGGTTACGTTCACCGCGTTTGCGCTGGTTTTCGGCTTCGGCCAAAGCCCGCATCAAGCGGTCTTTCAGTTGTTCGTTTTCGCGGCGAAGCTCTTCCGCTTCAGATAGTTTTTCAAAATCTTCGCTAAGGTCAATCTCTTCAAAGTCTTCCACAGAATCGAGATCAGGTTCAAACTCTACTTTTTGCTTTTCATCAGTCATATTCATGCCTTCGCATCCTATTTTGACAACATGCGCCCCATCAGTTGCGCCGTATAATCCACAATCGGAACAATCCGACCATAATTCAGGCGCGTCGGGCCAATAACGCCCACCGCACCAATAACTTTTCGTTCAGTGTTCATATAAGGAGAAACCACCAAAGAGCTACCCGAAAGTGAAAAAAGTTTGTTCTCCGAGCCAATAAAAATCCGAACACCTTCACCTTGCTCCGTTAATGACAAAAATTCGGTGATTTCCTTCTTTTGTTCAAGATCGTCAAACAGTTCTTTAATGCGATCCAAATCCTGTTGTGTATTGGCATCGTCTATCAGGTTTGATCGCCCGCGTACAATCAGGCGCACATCGGTGCCTGTATCAGATGCCCAGTTTGCAACACCTTCTTTAATCAGGTTTTGTGCCAGCTTATCCAGCTCCATGCGGTGTTTTTCGATCTCACGAAACAAAACTTTGCGTAAATCGCTGATGGTGTGGCCCGCAACAACCGAATTCACAAAATTAGCCGCTTCGCGCATAGACGACGGGGTTTGCCCAGGCGGCGGCGTGAACACACGGTTTTCAACTTGCCCATCAACCATCACCAGAATCACCAAAGCGCGTTCCGGACTAAGTGACACAAATTCAATGTGTTTAATCGGAGTTTCGGTTTTTGGTGCCAGCACCACACTTGCGCTATGCGTAAGCCCAGACAACAATGCTCCTGCCTTATCTAGTACAGTACCCACATCACTTTCTTCGTGCGAAATGGATTGCTCTATCTGGGTGCGTTCTTCACTGCACAAATCCCCGATTTCCAACAATCCGTCTACAAACAAGCGCAGCCCCAGCTGTGTCGGGATGCGCCCCGCCGATACATGCGGGCTGTCCAGTAAGCCCAAATGTTCCAAATCCTGCATAACATTGCGTATCGTTGCTGCTGAAACTTTTTCGACCAGCGATCGCGTTAGTGTGCGCGAACCCATAGGCTCGCCTGTTTCCAGGTATGATTCGACCAATAACCGGAAAACTTCTCGGCTACGGTTGTTCAGGTCACTGATCGGGCTTGCGGGCAGGTCGGGCAAGGGTTCATCCAAACTATAAAGCTTGTTATTACTAGGGATTGTTTGCCTCGGGGTCAATCTGCCTTTGCACCTTTCACACCAAAAGGCTATCACGCCTGAAAACAAAGGAACCAAACCCATGCGCCCATCAAACCGAGCAACCAGTGAAATGCGCCCCATTTCTGTTGAAACCAACATCACCAAACACGCGGAAGGCTCTTGCCTGATAAAATGCGGCGAAACCCATGTTCTATGTACCGCCTCGGTCGAAGAGCGCGTCCCGCCCTTTATGCGCAACAGCGGTCTTGGCTGGGTCACCGGCGAATACGGCATGTTGCCACGTGCTACAAACACCCGCAACCGCCGCGAAGCAACGGCGGGCAAACAATCCGGGCGCACACAGGAAATTCAGCGCCTTATCGGGCGATCTTTACGCGCAGGCATTGACCGCGTTGCATTGGGCGAACGGCAAATAACTGTCGATTGTGACGTCTTGCAAGCCGATGGCGGAACCCGTTGCGCCTCTATTACTGGTGGCTGGATTGCTTTGCGTTTGGCTATAAACGGACTTCTTCAAAAAGGTTTGATTAAAAGCGACCCTATTACCGGTCACGTTGCCGCTGTTAGCTGCGGTATTTACGGCGGCCAACCGGTTTTGGACTTGGATTACGCTGAAGACAGTGAAGCGGGAACAGATGCCAATTTCGTTATGACGGACACAGGCGGTATTATTGAAATTCAGGGGTCTGCCGAAGGCGCTACTTTTTCGCGGGCTGAATTCAACACTTTGATGGACTTAGCTGAAAAAGGCGCGGCAGAACTGGTTTTAGCCCAAAAAGCCGCGACCGCTTAAAATGCGCAGGCTGGTCGAAGATAAGCTGGTTCTGGCGTCCCACAACAAGGGTAAGTTGGTAGAGATTGCCGCGTTGTTAAAGCCGTTTGGAAAATCCGTTGTATCAGCGGGCCAGCTTGGCTTTGCCGAGCCAGAGGAAACCGAAAACACCTTTGAAGGCAATGCGCGGATCAAGGCCCATTTTGCTGCCCGATCTTCGGGCCTGCCAGCTTTGTCCGATGACAGCGGGTTAGAGGTTCAGGCTTTGGATGGTGCCCCCGGAGTTTATTCCGCCGACTGGGCCGAAACCCCAAAGGGCCGCGATTTTAACATGGCTATGGGCAAGGTTTGGAAAGGTTTGGAAAAATCACAAACATCGCCGCCCTATAAAGCCCGCTTTATCTGCGTATTGTGTCTTGCTTGGCCCGATGGCCACGATGAAATATTTCGCGGTGTTGTGTCAGGCAGCATTGTTTGGCCGATGCGCGGGGCACATGGTTTTGGCTATGACCCGATTTTCCAACCCGCCGGCTTTGCCCAAACCTTTGGTGAAATAGATCCCGCACAAAAGCACCAAATAAGCCACCGCGCAGATGCCTTTGTAAAACTCAAATCGGGAATTTTAGGTGACTGAAGATTGGCAACAAGGCGGCTTTGGCATTTATGTGCACTGGCCGTTTTGCCTGTCAAAATGTCCTTATTGTGATTTTAATTCCCACGTCCGCAAAGCTGTAGATCATAATGCGTGGAAAGACGCGCTTCTGTCCGAATTGCGCCACGCCGCTAGGTTGACCCCGAACAGGTCTGTTCAGTCTATTTTCTTCGGCGGCGGCACCCCAAGTCTGATGGCCCCCGATACTGTAGGCGCAATCATAGACGAAGTCGCACGGCTTTGGCATATGGGAAATGCTGTTGAAATCACGCTGGAAGCAAACCCCACATCCGTTGAGGCAGGTAAGTTTGCCGCTTTCAATTTGGCAGGCGTGAACCGCGTATCCATGGGCATTCAGGCCTTGAACGATGTTGATCTAAAACGCCTTGGGCGGCTTCATTCAACAACAGAAGCATTGCAAGCATTTGATATTGCTAGGAAATATTATAATCGCGTTAGTTTCGATCTGATTTATGCGCGGCAAGATCAATCACTTTCAGCTTGGCAATCCGAATTGGCCCGCGCAGTTGATTTGGCGGTCGATCACCTGTCTTTATATCAGCTAACCATCGAGCACGACACGCGCTTTGGCCAGCTTTTCCAACGCGGCAATCTAAACGGGCTGCCTAACGATGATCTGGCAGCGGATATGTATCTGGCAACAAACGAGATTTGTGCAAATGCAGGGCTTCACGCCTATGAGGTATCGAATTACGCACATGATACAGCCCGATCAAAACACAACCTGATTTATTGGCGCTACGGAGATTACATCGGCATCGGCCCCGGTGCGCACGGACGCATTACTGTTGATGGCCAGAAGCTTGCAACCGTTACGCCTGCGCTGCCAGAGACATGGTTGGCAAAGGTTCAAAAAGCCGGGTTTGCTTTTGAAACAACCGAAATGATTTCACAGGCTGATCAGGGCGCGGAATATCTGATGATGTCGTTACGCCTGGCTGAAGGTACAGACCTTGGCCGCTTTTCTGCCCTTACAGGGCAGCGCTTGAATTCAGAAAAAATACGAAACCTTTTGGATCAGGGCTTGTTAATACACCAAAACAACAGGTTGATTGCCAGCCCCGCTGGCCGCATGGTTTTAAACGCAATCCTTAAAGAACTACTGGTTTAATCCGCCAACGGCGGCAAAAGGATAATGGTTTTATCTTGTAACTGCCGTATTTCAAGTGTGGATCTGCTCGCTCCTGCAAGGGTCTCGGGCGCCAGCCCTTTACAGGCGGCGGGGGTTTCAGTGCAGACAACCACCGTTCGCCCGGTCAGGTAGGCCAAACGAGAGCGCAATCCTCGTGGGCCTTGAATACCGGCAGATTTTGCCGATACCAAGGCTTTGTAAGATCCGGTTACATAGATCGGGCCGGGGCGCATACTGGCGGATTTTGCTATCGCGCGGGTTTCAGACTGCCATCCGGACAGTAAATAATAGTGTTTGGCACCAAATATTAGATAAATAATGTTAAGAAAGACCAACAAAGACCAACTTATGCTGAACACACGGCCACCCTTGTCCCGCCCCAGCAGGGCAATTTGGACACAAAGCACACTATAAAGCAGCCATGCAAAAGCCGTTGCACGCGGAGGAACCGTAATACCGCTAAGGATCGCCTGCAGGCACAACAGCCCAAGACCCACAACCAGACCCGTGAAAATATAAAGCGCAAGCCAAGGGTTTTTACGTGCCAATATGGCAAAGCCCGCCACAAAGATCAGGACATGAATAAAAATCAGGGGAACAACATTAAAGACAACCGTCAGGGCGGTTTCTTTGAAAAACTCCCAGACAACACTCAGGTTGGCCAAAGCCGAGGCCAGATCATGTGCCGGCGTCGGATGACGCCACGGGGCCATTGGAATACCGAATGTGCCGTGGTAAATATAATTAAGTACGTAGATCAGCAACATTCCGATAGCAAAGCTGGCAATGAACAGCCCTATAAGCGCTGCAAGATCACGCCACGATCGCGAAATGCCGCGCGTGGTTAGGCAAACCGCCAACAACAGCATCGGGTAGGTGGTATAGCCCATAAGGGTTATCGGGACAAAGACCAGCAATAAAAGCCGCATTTTTTTTGGGTCAAGCCAGACTGCAAGTAAAGCAAATAAAGCCACTAAGCTTAGCCCCGGCACCAGCGTGTTGAACCACAGAGATATAAGAAGGGCTTGGGGTGCCACCGCAATCAACAGCGTCAGTGCAATTACATAGTTAAGCTGTTCTTTGCGGCCACAGGCATTAACTGCGGTCGCCCCGGCAAATGTAACCCAGAAAAACTGGTAAACTGCAAAATTAAGCCATGCCGGTGTGACCCGCCCGCGCAAATGCCACCAATAATTCAACCAACGACCTTCGTGCAAAGTTTTGACGTAATAACCGGTAGGATCAGAAAAAAGTGCCGGAAAATCATCGTGGCGCAACATGGGGTCCAGCATTTGAAAGCCAGATGCCAGCATCAATACTGCATATGTCAGCCCAATGGCCATCAGCAGTGGTAACAGCATGTTTGGTTTTTTGTTGTCAGTGTTCAATTCAAAATTCAGCTTCATCAATCATAATTTAAGACACATGGATGTTTCCAGCGGTCATTGGATAGGCTTGCTACCTAATACCGTTTATAGCAAGCCGTTCAGCACCTGTGCAAATAAAAGGGTGTAATCCACGTTTTACAGTTT
>CAZMMG010000028.1:0-14311 GCA_964567355.1 uncultured Neptunicoccus sp. | reverse complement strand
GCAACATATTGTAAGTGTCGGGATCGGCAACGATGCCGCCTGCCACTGCCAGTATCAAAGTGTCATGGGTGGCTATGATCCGGCTGATGGCTTGGGCTTCCAGTTTGCGGTAACCCTCTTGCCCGTAAAGTGCCATGACCTCGGCCACCGGCATGCCGCTTTGTTCTTCAATTTCACGGTTCAACTCGACAAAAGGTATATTCAATGCCTCGCCGGCCAATTTTCCAAGGCTGGATTTTCCTGCACCGCGCAATCCGATCAGGCAAATGCGCCCAGAACGTAAAGCGTCGTTCGGTTCGGGGCTGAGGGTTTGTAAAACCCGCTTTTGCACATCCGCATTGGCCGAACGATACATATCCGCCACCCGCAAAGCCTCCGACCCCCAAGGATCATCTTCGCCCACCAGCCACTCAACGCGGTGATCAAGCGCGTCCGCCACCCGTTGCAACAGGCCGATCGAGATATTGCCTTCGCCCGCTTCAAGCTGTGCCAGATAGCGCGGCGATACACCCGAGATTTCAGACAGAACCCGGCGCGGAATGCCTTTGCGTTCACGTGCCTTGCGCACACGCCCGCCAACCCGTATGATCAAGGATAACGCAGGGTCATCATCAAGTCGGTGGGCTTCGCCGCGAAAGTTTGTGATCTCATCCATTTTATATCGCTTATGCATTATAATGCATATATAACCTTTTTAAAGCTTAAGTTCAACTAAAATAGCTTACGGATATCTATCAGGTAGCAGGGGTTCCACAATCTTGCGGATCGACGCAGGCGGCGGTATTTTGGTGAATTTATCGGCCAAAACAAAAACACAGACAAACCTGCCTTGAAAGCAGGGCTTACCGTCCTGCAACCCTTCAACCTGAAATTCGATAGACGATTGGCCCAATCGGGTGGGCTGAACCCGACAGGTTAGTTTGAAGCGCGGAGTAACTGGGGCATTGAAATCAAGGCTCATGTGCACAAATGGCGTGCCTATATTGTGATCAAGGTTCAATTGATACCAGCCATCACCGCCCAGATGATGCTGCCACCACGCATCAATCGCCTCCAGTGCCAAACCCGGAATGCGACCAGTGTAAACAATCAGGGCCGGATCACAATCGGCCCAGCCGATGCGGATTTCATAGCAAAAGACTTTTTCTTTTTGCACCCCCGGCATCAGTAAGTCTCCACATGATAGCGGCCTGATTTTCGCATCTCATCGCGTAAATCCGCCCAATTCAGCCCAACCGTCCGCGCGATATCGGACAAGGCTTCATCGACGCCCTGCTCCATCGCTTTCAGGCCACAGACATAAATATGCGTATCTGCATCTTGCAAAAGCCCCGCTATTTTTTCCGGCTCATCGCGCAGCTTGTCCTGCACATATTGTTTTGGTGCGTCCTTTTTACGGCTAAAGGCAAACAGGGTTTTCAGGAACGATTTGGGAATTTTGTTCAAAGGGCCGAAATAGGGCAGCTCGCTGGGGCGGCGCGCCCCGAACACCAGCGTAAGCGCATCGGTCAAATCGGGATTTTCCCGCTGGCGGCGCATGGTAAAGCCGCGAAACGGGGCCGATCCAGTACCGGTGCAAATCATCAGCAGTTTTGCTTGCGGATCGTTCGGCAACAGAAATGTCGCCCCGAACGGGCCGGTCAGTTTAATTTCATCGCCGCGTTTCAGGTCACAGATATAATTTGAACAGGTGCCGTTTTCTTCGCGTTTCACGGTCAGAGACATATTGTTGAAATTGGGTCGTTCGCCGTCACGCGGACTGGAAACCGAGTATAATCTGGCAAGATGCGGATTACCGTCTGTGTCCACGCCGGGGGGCAGGATGCCCACAGTTTGGCCCTCGAGCACCGGAAATGCCTGACCGCTGAGATCCAGAATAATATGGCGCACATCTGATGCGCTGTCCTCACCAGTTAAGCGGTAATTTCCCTGAATCACCGCCGTGGCGGGTTTACCGGGCGTATATAGATTGATGCTGGGTTTGGACGCGGATTTAGGTGAAACCGCTTTGCCGCCTGCGCCTTTATGCGCCTCTGCCAGCAATGCCGCGACCGCTTCTTCCAGCGCCTCGGCCCCGTCTTCGGCAGGATCATCTTTCGGTGCAATTTCGCCCTGTTGCGGCAAATCCAGCCAGCCAAGCTGTTCATCGACGGAATAGGGCGTTTCAACAACACGCCATTCGTCGATTGACCCCGTAGGACAAACCGGGATGCAATCCATGCAGAAATTGCACTTGGAAGCGTCCACAACCACATTGTTGTCGTCATGGCTGATCGCCCCGATGGTGCAGGTCATTTCACAGGTATGACAGCGAATACAAATTTCGGGGTCGATCAGATGTTGTTTTACGACTTGGCTCATGGGTTTCTTTTTAGCAGGTTCCAGAAACGGGCGGGGGCTATCAGGCCATATGTAGTTTCACATATTCAAAATCGCCGGGCATATTATTGATCCCGACTTTTGGCGGTGCAATCCAACCGGCAAATTCTCCGGGTTCTGTTACCGGCTTCATCAAGGATTGGATAAAATCGCCATCGGCCTTTGTCGGCAGCCAGTCTTCGGCTTTGACATCCCATTCATCTTTGCTGATGATATTACCTGCGGGGTCTACAGATACAGCCGAGAAAACCCCGATTTGGCGGTGGAAACCTTCGTGCGGCATTTTCATTTCAAACGAAACACCAAGCTTTTCAATGATTTTGTTCCAACGGTTAACACCACCCGAAGCATCGCGCACATAATCGTCGCGTAACCGCATATTGATCGCGGTCAGGGCGGGTACGTCACGCATGATAATTTTGTTATCGACAACGCTACGCACAGGATAAAGCGCATCGTTTAATTGGTGGTCGTCTTCAATCCGACCCTCCATATAACGCCCCTTGATGCCGGAATTAAACGCATTGGCAGCATTGGTGGATACTTCCCGACCGAACAGATCAAGCGACAGGGTATAGTGCAAATTCAGTTTTTTCTGGATGGTCGGCAGATCGATCACCCCAAGCGCACGAATTTTATCGGTGTCATACGGATCATCAATACCAGCATTATTCATCGCCTCGCAGGTGCGTTGAATAATGCGCCCGACACCGGTTTCGCCCACGAACATATGATGGGCTTCTTCGGTCAGCATAAAACGGCAGGTGCGTGACATCGGGTCAAAGCCAGACTGGGCCAGACTTTCCAGTTGCATTTTGCCGTCACGGTCGGTGAAATAGGTGAACATGAAAAATGACAGCCAGTCGGGGGTTTCCTCGTTGAAAGCACCCAACATGCGCGGCGCTTCTTCCGAGCCAGAAGAGCGGCGCAACAAATCGTCGGCCTCTTCGCGGCCATCGGCGCCAAAATATTTGTGCAAAAGATAAACCATCGCCCACAGGTGGCGGCCCTCTTCGACATTGACCTGAAACAGGTTGCGCAAATCATACAAGGACGGTGCCGTGCTGCCCAAAAAGCGTTGCTGTTCCACCGATGCAGGTTCGGTATCGCCCTGAATAACGATCAGACGGCGCAGCATGGCACGGTATTCACCCGGCACTTCCTGCCAGGCTGGCTCGCCCGCATGTTCGCCAAACGGAATTTTGCGATCTTCAACGGCAGGGGCCAACAGAACACCCCAACGATATTCCGGCATTTTGACATAATCAAACTTGGCCCAACCCTTGGGGTCAACACTAACCGCCGTGCGCAAGTATATCAGGCTTTGCTGAAAGTTATCGGGGATCAGATCATTCCACCAGCTTATATAACCCGGATGCCACTTTTCCAAAGCCTTCAACACGCGCTTGTCCGATGACAGGCCCACATTATTGGGAATTTGCGTGTCATAGCTGACGTTTAGAATATTGTTCATATCTTTATCCCTTGTTTCGTGTCTCAGACACGTTCCATGTTGAATTTACCGCGTGCGCCTGTACCGTAGCGTTGCAAGGCCCCGTCTTTACCAACCGCGTTGGGCCGCTGGAAAATCCAGTTTTGCCAAGCGGTCAAGCGGCTAAATATGCGGGTTTCCATTGTTTCAGGCCCGGGAAAGCGCAAATTGGCTTCCATACCGGTCATGGCATCTGGGGAAAAACTGGCGCGTTCTTCCATGAAGATCCTGATCTCGTCTTCCCAGTCAATATCGTCATAAGAAAAAGTCACCAGCCCAAGGGACTTTGCCTGTGCCGCCTGCAAAGGTTCACTGATCCTTGTTTTAAGGCTTTCCACTATTTCAGGATTTCCCAGAAAGCGAGTTTCCAGCCGTGTTAGATTGTTTCCCATCGGATAAGCCCCAAAATTTGACGCCAACAGGGTTACGGCGCAAATCGCGCGGTCGTCATCATCAAAAGCATCTTCCATCATATAGCTGCGATCCACCGAGAACAGCAATTCAGCCAGCACACCGGTAAAGCAAGAGCCATGCTCGACAAGGGCCACCAGCGAGCGAGATGTCATGTCGATGCGTTTCAAAATGCGTTTCCAGTATTGCAACACCTCGTTGGCAAGCCAGTGATCTGCATTATTCAACAGCAGCTCTTCATGGGCCGCCATCAGGCCCCGATCACCCGCCGTTTTGAAAACAATCAACCCCAGCTCCAGTTCATTCAGGCGCAGATGCAATATTGCATCATCCAGCTCGCGCGCCATGCGCAGCATATAGGCATCCGCCCCCAGATTTTGAAAGGCTTCCATCGTAGCGGGCGCTTGGTCTTTTGGCCCTGTAAGTGTGATCGTGGCGCGTTTGCCTACGCGGTCAACTTCGATATCGACAGTTGAATATTTCACCGACCCGGTATCAGAAAATTTGCGATTGATCGGGGTTAAGATTACCCCTGCTGCATCCGTCGGGCGGTTTGATTTCGTCGCCATTTCACGGGCGCGTTGCTCGACCATCTCGTCGAATTTGGAGTTTGGAACCACTTCATCCACCAGGTTCCAGTCTTTGGCCCGTTGGCCTTTGATACCCTCTTCCAGCGAGCAGAACACATCCGCCAGATCACGTCTGATTTTGCGTTTGTCGGTGATACGGGTTAGGCCCCCTGTGCCGGGCAAAACCGCAAGCAGCGGCACTTCGGGCAAAGAGACGGCGGAATTACTATCGTTGGTCAACATGATGTAATTGCACGCCAGCGCCAATTCATAACCGCCCCCCGCGCAAGCCCCTTTAATCGCACAGATATATATCTGTCCTGAATCAACCTCTGCCGCTTCAAATGTATTGCGGGTTTCATTGGTGAATTTACAGAAATTTACCTTATGAGCATGGGCCGACCCGCCCAGCATTTTAATGTTGGCACCGGCACAAAATACCCGCTCTTTACCGGAGCGCATCACCACGGTTTTTACTTCAGGATGTTCAAATCGCAGTCTTTGCACAATATCAGCCAGCTCGATATCGACGCCCAGATCATAGGAGTTCAGCTTCAGCTCATAACCATCGAAAAGCCCGCCTTGTTCATCCACATCCATAAAAAGGTTTGCGACCTCGCCGTCATATGTCAGCCGCCAATGACGGTATTTTGAAGGGTCGGTTTGAAAATCAATGGCCGGTATCATGGTCTGAGTCTCTCATCTGTTTATTGCATTATATTGCACTATTTAACGTCGTAAACCACAATATGCGTTATATTGCAACATTTGTTATCTCTATTGCTGCAAACGCGCTAAAAAATCCGCAACTGCAGCACAGGTTTTATCGGGCTGATCCAGATGCGGCGCGTGGTGGCAGGCGTCCAACATCACCACATCCACCGGGGCATAACTGCGCTGTTCCAGTTCCACGATTTGCGCGTAGGTACCGTATTCATCATTATTCCCCTGTATCGCCAGAACCGGAATGCGCAGATAATCTATCACATCGGCCACGTTCCAGTTTTTGAAATCGGGGTGCAGCCAACTATCGTTCCAGCCGCGAAAAGTATTATCGGGGTCGCGGTGATATTTCGCCATGCGCTTGGCAAAATCCCCGGTTTCATAGATAATATGGGCATCTTTAATCGCAGCAAGCGCAACGCTTTCGGCGAAAAAATGCGGAGCCATCAGGATCAGGCCGCGAATGCGGTGGTCTTCAACGCTGCCCGCATAAATCGCGGCAATTGTGGCCCCGTCACTATGACCCAAAAGAACCCCACGCTGAAACCCGATTCCATCCAAAACCAACGGCAGCACATCCACCGCTTCACGCGTCATGTAATCCAGTGGTCGTGGCAATTCGGCCAAATCGGATTGCCCGTATCCCAGTCGAGAATAGGCAAATACACCAAAGCCTGTCAGATCAGCCAGCTTTTGCGGAAAATCGCGCCACAACTGCACACAGCCCAACCCTTCATGCAGTAAAACAAGTGTCGGGGCAGTATCGGGCGGCGGGCCAAAGCAGGCGTATTCCAGCAATTTGCCGGCGACAGATAACATGCCAACGGCCTTATCCTGCCAGCTAAACCGCATCATCCGACCTTAGCTTGAACCGCTGGATTTTACCTGTCGCGGTTTTTGGCAAATCGTCCACAATGTCAATCCAGCGCGGGTATTTCCATTTGCCGACTTTTTCTTTGACATGCTCCTTCAGTTCGGATTGCAAAGCTTCGCAATCGCGCCCTGATTTCAACACCACAAAGGCTTTCGGTTTTTCCAGCCCCTGATCGTCGCGTGCGGAAACCACTGCCGCTTCCAGAATAGCAGGGTGCGACGCCAAAGCCTGCTCCACCTCAAATGGTGACAGCCAAATTCCAGACACTTTAAACATATCGTCGGTGCGCCCACAGTAGATAAAACGGCCCTGATCCGACAGCTCGTATTTATCGCCAGTACGTGTCCATTCACCTTCAAACGTGGCACGGCTTTTGTCCCGTTGGTTCCAGTAACCATCGGCCCCCGAAGCCCCGCGTACAAGCAGCTCACCTATTTCACCCGTGTTGGTAATCTCATTGCCCGCATCATCTACAAGTCGAAGATCGTAGCCCGGAACTGCGGTGCCAGAGGTTCCGTAAACCACATCATTCGCGCTGTTGGACAAAAAGATATGCAGCATTTCTGTTGAACCTACACCGTCCAGAATATCAACGCCCCAAAGCGCCGCCCATGCTTTTCCAATATCTTCGGGCAGGGCTTCGCCTGCGGAAATACAGCGGCGCAGCTTCGTTGTAGGCTTGTGATTTTCACTTTCCATATGCGCAAGAATGGCCGCGTATAACGTAGGCACCCCGCAAAAGACCGTTGGTTTTTCGGTCGAAATAATGTCCACGACAACAGCCGGCGTCGGGCGTGCGTCAAACAAAACGGTGGTCGCGCCAACCGACATTGGAAAGCTCATCGCATTGCCAAGCCCGTAGGCGAAAAATATCTTGGCAACCGAATAGACAACGTCATCTTCGCCGATGTTCAACACCTGTTTTGCATAGGTATCCGAGGTTGCCTTTAGACTGCTATGTACATGGCGCACACCTTTTGGCAGACCTGTGGACCCTGATGAATAGAGCCAAAAAGCGGTTTCATCATCGCTGACGACAATGGGCTTTACCGGCGCGCACCCATCCAGAAAATCGGTATAACTTTGTGCGCCATCGGGGGCTTTGCTGCCCACAACCACGACTTTACGTAAAAAATCCGCTTGTGCGATGGCAGGGCCAACAACCGGTAATAGTTCTTCTGATACAAACAGACAGGACGCACGGCTGTCATTCAGGATCGATCGGTAAACCGAAGTTGATAATAGCGTGTTCAAAGGGATCGGCACCACGCCTGCTTTCAGGCAACCCCAAAAAATTTCGGGAAATTCGATTTTATCGAGCACCAACATCAATGCGCGTTCTTCACGGCGAATACCCGCGTGATCCAATGCCCCCGCAACACAGCCAGAACGCTTTGACAGGGTGCCGTATGTCAGTGAGCGTTTTTCACCTGCCGCTTCACGAAAGGCAACCTTGCCGCTGCGGCCTTCGTCAATATGTCTGTCGACAAAATATAATGCAGCATTCCTATTCAATGACATTTCAGGCCTCCCCACCCCTATGTGCAATTATGCTTTATAATGCACAATCGTCGGCGCTACGCAAGATATTGCCTAATATAAGGCAAAATACTCGCGCTCTTCCCATTCGGAAATCACCGCAATGTAGCGTTGCCATTCGGCCATTTTGATATGAGTGTAATAATCCACAAACCCGCCACCAAGTTCCCCACGATAAAAATCACTGTCGCTTAAAGCCTGAATGGCATCGATCAAACTTTTAGGCAGTAATTCTGCGTCACTGTCATAGGGCCGCTCAACCGGTGCGGGGGCGGTCAATTTGCGATCAATCCCGCTTAGCCCCGACAGAATTTGCGAGGCGATATACAGATAGGGATTTGCCGCAGGCTCGCCAATACGGTTTTCAATACGGCTGGCCCTATCGCCAACAGCGCAAAGCGCACGAATCATAGCCCCCTTGTTGTCGCGACCCCATTGAATACGGTCAGGCGCAAGCGTGAACGGGCGGTAGCGTTTATAACCGTTTACGGTCGGTGTGGAAAACAGACAACTGGCAGATGCGTGTTCCAATATCCCCGCAATCCACTGGCTGCCGAGGTCGGAAATCTGTTGGCCCTGTTGCGGTATAAATAGATTCTCACCTGATTTAAGGTCAATCAGAGACTGGTGCAAATGCCAGCCGCTTGCCAAGGCTTGCGAAAATTTCGGCCGACACATGAACGTCGCATGCAGGCCCTCACGGCGGCAAACCTGTTTCACCATGGATCGAAACAACACCATATTATCAGCATGTTGCATACCTTTGGCGGGATCAAACGTGACCTCTAACTGGCTGGGGCCAAACTCCACTTCCAGTGAGCGGATCGGCAGGCCAAGGGCAACACAGTTTTTGCGGATCAGATCGTAAACATCTTCCAATTCATCATAGCGTTGCTCGGACAGGTATTGAAACCCTTGTGACAGCAATTCGGTTTCGGGCGGAGCACCCGGTTGGCCCGCATCGTTCAAGCCAAGCTTGGGGTCGGTCATACGCAGCACATGAAACTCGACCTCCAACCCGGTGACGATTTCCATGCCTTTTGCGTGCAGCTTGGCCAACGCCCGCTTCAACAGGCTGCGCGAACACACCGCAACCGGGCTGCCATCCCTATGATAAAGGTCGGCCAGCAACCAACCGGTTTTCGGCGACCACGGCAAAATTCGAAAAGTTGCGGGGTCGGGCAGCATGATCACATCACAAGCCCCGGTCAGAACGCCTTTTCCAAAGCCGATGTCGTCTTGCCAAACCGGGTAAACCGTAACATGCGAGGTATCTTTCAAAAGCAAAGTCGAAGTCATGTTGACGCCGTTTTCAAGCGCCCTTTTCAAACTATCTATCACCAGAGTTTTACCGCGCAAAAGCCCGTGCTGATCCACAAAAGAAACCCGCAGAACCTCTAACTCCGCGTCATCCGCTTGTTTTATAATTGCCTGCGCCTTGGCCCTATCTTCAGCCGTCCATAACTTATGCTTTTCAACAAAACTGGGCATCGCCCCCCCTATCCTTTAAATAACGCTATAGCTTTGCGCCCCATGTGCAGCCCGCGCGACGTTCTTTATCCTTTTCTCGCCAAAGCCCTTCATAATCTTCTGTCGCGGCCACCGCATCCAATGCGGCAGGGCCATGAATATCGCATGGTGGCACATCGGACAGAAAGGTTGACAGGTCGGGATCATCCGAGGCTAGCTTATTGATAGCTTGAAAAATCAACTGTCGATGTGCCCCGATCGCTTTATCCGTGGTTGCCAGATTTTCCAGCGTCCTATCCCGAATGCGCCCTTGGGATTCAACCGCCCACTGATCATGCACATTGATGTCCATTCCCATGCCCGTATAGGTCAGGGTCTGTTGTTCCTGCGGGTCAAAACCGTACTCGTTTTCTGCATTGCGTTTTGGCCGATAGTCCGTTCCCGTTGTTTCAGCGGCACGTTGCGCGTGCATTTTTTCCTTGTCTACAGGTGCATCAAAGCTGGTGAACATCGAATACCAATAGCAGCGTTCATCATCTATCGGCACATGCCACTGGGTGATATTCATCGTCGCCGACATCGGGATGGTGATGGCGCAAGGAAAAATCTGATTGGTCACCCGCACATGGGTTTTGCCGTTTTTCAAATGCCGCAAGGTGGTCAGGCGCAAGCCAAACTCGGTTTTTTTGACCTGTATATCGGGGCGCGGATATTCGCGCAGCACCTGCGTGATCGGGATGTCGGTGCCGGCAGCGTTATCGCGAAACTGTTTACCGTATTGCTGGCTGGCATCCTCATCTTCCAAAAAGCGGTGCAAAAAAGATGCATGCACCGGATCTATGCCCACTTCCAACGCCTGCAACCAATTGCAATTCCAATAGCCTTTATAGGCAAAAACATGACTGTCGGGGGCACGAAAACAATCGAAATCGGGAAACGCCGGCGGCGGGCCTTCACCCATGAATGCAAAGATAATGCCGTTCTTTTCCACTACCGAATAAGACGTGGTTTTGATTTTTTCATAGGCTGTTGAACCCGCAGGTTCACCCGGCTGTTCCAGACATTGCCCGTTTGTGGCAAAATTCCAACCGTGAAACGGGCAGCGCAACCCGCCAGCTTCAAGACGGCCATAACACAGATCAACGCCGCGGTGCGGGCAACGGCGGTTGATCAGGCCAAGCACACCTTCGTCATTGCGAAACAACACCAGCATTTCGCCCATCAATGTAACGGGGGCAATGCGCTTGTCGGCGTTTATTTCTTCCGACAGGGCAGCGGGAATCCAGTATTGGCGCATGACTTTTCCTGTCGGGGTGCCTGCGCCCACTTGGGTTAATATGTTGTTTTTCTCTTGGCTTAACACGAAAATCCTCCCATTCATTTCTAGGATGGTTTTGTAAAATAGCACCCAGAAATCGCGCGTAATACAGGGGACAGGTTAGCCATATTCATACATACAATGAAATTAAATAACCTGAGCACCTATTCAATTAGTGGATAGCCAGTCTAAACCCCAAGGTAGCGATGCAGAACATCCCTGTCTTTGCGTAAAGCGTCCGAGCTGCCGCTCCAGACGATTTTACCGCGCTCAATGATAAAGTTGCGATCAGCGATACGCAATAAATCACTCAGATTTTTATCCACCACCAAAATGGACATGCCTTCATTGCGGATCAGGGTCAGGGCCGCCCAGATTTTTTGTCGTATCAAAGGGGCAAGCCCTTCGGTTGCCTCGTCCAATATCAACAGTTTTGGGTTGGTCATCAGGGCGCGGCCAATGGCCAGCATTTGTTGTTCACCCCCCGACAAAAGATTGCCCATCGAGCCTTGGCGTGTTGCCAATTCGGGAAACAAGTCAAACACCCGCTCTACCGTCCACGGATTTGCAAGTTCCAGATGATTGCTGGCAGTGGCAATCAGGTTTTCCATCATCGACAGGTTGGGGAATATCTGACGGCCTTCAGGCACCAGACCCAAGCCCAAATTGGCGGTTTTGAAAGATGGGCGGCCCAACAGTTCCACCCCTTCAAAACTGATCGAACCACCGCTGGCGGGCACAATCCCCATGATCGAATTGATCGTTGTGGTTTTGCCCATGCCGTTGCGGCCCAAAAGGGTTGCAACCTGCCCTGCACCGATTTCCAGATCAACCCCAAACAGTGCTTGCGAGTTGCCGTAATGGGTGGTCAGGTTGGATATTTTCAGCATCATTCCTGCCCCAGATAAGCATGGCGCACGGCGACATTGTTGCGAATGTCATCGGGTAGGCCGGTGGCAATGATTTGGCCGTAAACCAGCACGGATATGCGATCAGCCAGCGCAAAGACCGCATCCATATCATGTTCGATCAGTAAAATTGTACGTTGGCCTTTCAGCTCTTTCAAAAACGCAACCAACAGGGCACTTTCTTTGGGGCCAAGCCCGGCCATAGGTTCGTCCAGCAGCATTAGTTCCGCATCCGTTGCCAGTGCCACGGCAATTTCCAGCTGCCGGTGTTCACCGTGCGACAAGGCCGAAGTCGGGTCATCCGCCCGTTTGCGCAATCCGACACGCACCAGATGCGTCATGGCTGCCTCGCGGATATGGGTTATTTTACGCGCCGGTTTCAAAAACCGGTACGAGTGCCCGTCATTCGCCTGCACCGCCAGTGCCACATTGTCCAGAACCGACATGCCCATCACCAGTGAGGTGATCTGAAAGGATCGCGTAATTCCCAGTTTGGCGCGTTTATACGCGGGCTTATGCGTGATCTCCGCACCGTTCAGAAAAACACTTCCCGCATCGGGGCGCAAGGCCCCCGACAGTTGCGAAATCAGCGTAGTTTTACCCGCCCCGTTCGGCCCGATGATGGCGTGGATTTCACCCTTTTCCACATCCAGATCAACATTATCCGTGGCCGTCACGCCGCCGAAGCTTTTCATCAACCCTTTGACTTGCAACAAGGCGGCCATGGCTATTCTCCCTTGTCTTTGAACAGACCCATCAAGCCACCGGGCACAAACAGAACCACAAGGATCAGGAACAGACCAAAGGGCAGATGCCAGTAAAGCGTGATAGATGACAGGGTTTCTTCCAGAAGAATAAAGATCGTTGATCCAAAAATCGGCCCAAGCGCGGTTGAGGCCCCGCCGAGAATGACCATGAACATCAGCTCGCCCGAGCGCGTCCAATGCATCATTGCAGGCGATATAAAGGTGGTGAAATTGCCCAGAAGAAAGCCTGCATAACCGCACATCATCCCCGAAATGACATAGGCTGTCAGGCGGTAAAAATAGGTGTTGTAGCCCAATGTCACCATGCGCTCGTTATTGTGCTTGGCGCCTTGCAACACCATGCCAAAGCGCGAATTGACAATGATTTTAACCAGCAGCATCGCCACAACCAGCGAAGCGTAGCTAAGGGCGTAAAGCTGCATCGGGTCATCGAGATTGATCAACGGTAATTCTGATCGCACGTCAATGGTCAGCCCGTCATCACCGTTGTAAACATCCAGCGATTGAAACAGAAAAAACGCCATTTGCCCGAATGCCATCGTGATCATCAGGAAATAAACCCCTTTGGTGCGCAGGCTGATCGCGCCTGTGATCAAGGCAAACAACGCACTTACGCCAAGGGCAATGGCGATCTGAAACAGGCCGTTATAACTGGCAACCAGATCAAACCCGCCCCATGTTGCGTGATAACTTGTGATCCCCACCGCATAGGCCCCGAGACCGATAAAGGCGGCGTGACCAAACGAAACCATGCCGCCGTACCCAAGGATCAGGTTCAGGCTGGTTGCGGCAATTCCCAAAATCACCAGCCGCGTGGCCAGATCCATATAAAAAGCTTGCCCAGTCAGCAGAAAATAGGGCGGCAATATCGCCAAGGCAGCCATACCTATCACTGTTGCCCATCCGGTTTTTGTCATCTTGCCCATCAGCGCACCTTGGGTGGAAACAGGCCCTGCGGCCGCATCACCAATATCAGGGCCATCAGGATATAAATCATCATTGCCGCGACTGCGGGCGCGGCGGTTTCAGCCGCGTTTTCACTTATCACCAATGAAAACAGCGTATCCAGAAACGATCGTCCCAGCGTGTCGATCATGCCCACCAATAGGGCTGCAACAAACGCGCCTTTCATCGAGCCTACGCCGCCGATAATAATGACCACAAAAGCGGTGATAATAATCTGCCCACCCATGCCGATAGAGGTGCCAGTTATTGGCGCGATCAACATGCCCGCCAATCCGGCCAAAACAGCCCCAAGCGCAAATACCAGCGCAAACAGGAACTGGATGTCTATACCAAGGGCCGACACCATGGTGCGGTTGGATGCGCCTGCGCGGATCAACATGCCCAGACGGGTGTAATTTACCAACCAGAACAGCCCCGCCGCAACCGCAAGTCCGGTACCGATTATCAGCAATCGGAAGCTGGGAATAAGAACGCCGCCAAACAAGGCGACCTGTCCGTTCAACCAGTCGGGCAAAGGCACGGTAATACCCGCAGGCCCCCAGATAATTTGCGCCGATGTGTCCAGCACCAAAACCAGTCCGAACGTGCCGAGCACATGATCCAGATGATCTTTTGCATAAAGCCTGCGGGCCACCAACCGTTCAACCCCATAACCAACCAACCCTGTGAGCGGTAACGCGATCACCACAGCCAACAAAAAATTTCCGACAACAAGGGTAAGCGAGGCACAAATAAAAGCTCCGACCATATAGATCGAGCCATGCGCTAGATTGACGAAATCCAGAATGCCAAAAACCAGTGTCAGACCGGATGCCACCAAAAACAGCAACAATCCCAGCTGCAAGCCGTTCAGCACCTGTGCAAATAAAAGGGTGTAATCCACGTTTTACAGTTT
>CAZMMG010000027.1:0-14476 GCA_964567355.1 uncultured Neptunicoccus sp. | reverse complement strand
CACGCGTGTCTCGGCACCCTCGACCCGCGGCCATTGCCACGCATGGGTCCCCCCACGGTTCGGCGCGCAGTATGAAATAACAGCGGTGAGAAAGTCTGCCCGAAAAACCGGGCACCCTGGGCCGTATCGGTCAGGCATTGCGCCCAATGGCCGATGCAATTCCCATGGGGCGCAAACGCCGTGATTTCTGGTCAAAGTTCTATTTTAAACGCGGCCCGCTTGCTTGGAACAGGGGTGGCAAGTCGGCAGTGGCAACGGAACTTGATTTCTTGTTAAATGAAGTTCTGGCATCTGATCCCGGGCAAGGCCATGTCTGGCTGGTCGGGGCTGGCCCCGGTGATCCCGAACTACTGACTTTGAAAGCCCGCAACCTGTTGCACGAGGCCGATGTGGTGATTCACGATCACCGGGTCGCCAAGCCGATCTTGGAACTGGCGCGGCGCGAGGCGGTGCTGATAGAAACTGGCCAAAAGGCTTTTGGTGCCCCTTGGCAACAAAGCCAGATCAACGCGCTGTTGTTGAAACACGCAACCCGTGGTCATCAAGTGGTGCGCCTGAAATCCGGCAATATTATCGAGACCGCCGAAACCGAAGCGCTGACATCAGCGGGACTTGCATTCGGCGTTGTGCCGGGTATACCCGCCATCTCTGACGCACGAACAACAGTTAACCCCCATGATGTGGAGCAGGCCTAATGGCACGCGCATTTACCCCAAAAGTCCTAACTGCCAACCGCCTGATCGAGGGCGATGTGATCTATTATGGCCAGAATGGTGAATGGGTTTCATCCCATGACGATGCTTTATATCTGGAGGATGAGGTTCAGGCCAATGATCTGTTGTCCAAAGCGAACAAGCAGGCCGGTTTTCTGGTTGGTGCCTATCTGGCCGATGCCACGTTGGAAAGCGGCAAACCTGCACCGACCCATTTTCGCGAAAATTTCCGTACCCGTGGCCCATCAAACTACGCCCACGGCAAGCAGGCAGAGGTATAGGCATGTACAGCTACAATGAATTTGACAGGGATTTCGTGCAAAACCGCGTACACCAGTTTCGCGCCCAAGTGGAACGCCGCGTCGATGGCAGCCTGACCGAAGACGAGTTTAAGCCCTTGCGCCTGATGAACGGTCTCTATCTGCAGTTGCACGCCTATATGCTGCGCGTGGCCATTCCTTATGGAACGCTGAATTCCGCTAAAATGCGCCAACTCGCCTTTATTGCCGACAGATGGGACAAGGGTTATGGCCATTTCACCACGCGGCAGAATATCCAGTATAACTGGCCGAAACTCATCGATGTCCCCGACATATTGCAAGCATTGGCCGATGTGGATATGCACTGCATCCAGACCTCCGGAAACTGCATTCGCAATGTAACGGCGGATCATTTTGCAGGTGCTGCCGCCGATGAGGTTGAAGACCCGCGCCCGACAGCCGAATTATTGCGCCAATGGTCAACCGATCACCCCGAGTTTGCCTTTCTGGGCCGCAAGTTCAAATTTGCGGTCACCGGGGCGGAAAATGACCGCGCGGTAATCCGCGCCCATGATGTCGGCCTGCGCATTCGGCAAAATGATGCAGGCGAGATCGGCTATCAGGTGATCATCGGCGGCGGATTGGGCCGCACCCCGATGATCGGCAAGGTTTTGCGCGACTTTTTACCCCGCGAAGACCTGCTGCCTTATTGCGAGGCGATTATGCAGGTATACAACACGCTTGGACGGCGCGACAATAAATACAAAGCCCGGATCAAGATCACCGTGCATGAAAACGGTATCGAGAAAATCAGCGGACTGGTTGAAGAACGCTTTATCATCCAGCGTGCCGCCTTTGGTGGCTATGATCAGGTATTGTTTGCTGACATCAAAGACGCTTTTGCCGCACCTGATTATCTGCAAGCTTCCATTGCAGGCTATGAAGCGACCTTGAAATCCGACCCTTTGTTGCGTTCTTTTGTCGATACCAATGTGGCAAAGCACAAAAACCCTGATTACGCGATTGTCTCGATCTCGATTAAAAAACACGGGGCCACCCCCGGGGATGCCACATCTGATCAGATGCGGCTGATGGCTGATTTGGCGGAAAAATACGGCCATGACGAGCTGCGTATCAGCCACGAGCAAAACGTGATCCTGCCCCATATCCACAAAGCGCACCTGCCTGCAATCCATGCAGCTCTGTGCAAGGCTGATCTGGCCACCGCCAACATCGGTCTGATCTCGGATATTATTGCCTGCCCCGGCATGGATTACTGTGCCCTGGCCACGGCGCGTTCCATTCCCATTGCCCAGCAAATCGCCACACGGTTTGACGCCTTGAAACTGGAACATGATATCGGCCCGCTGAAGATCAAAATATCCGGCTGCATCAATGCCTGCGGCCATCACCATGTGGGCCATATCGGTATTTTGGGTCTCGACCGCGCCGGGGTGGAAAATTACCAGATAACTTTGGGCGGTGACGGGACGCAAAACGCCACCATTGGCAAAAGTGCAGGTCGCGGGTTTTCCTACGCCGAGATTATACCGGCCATTGAACGTCTGGTTTACGCCTATCTCGATTTGCGCCAAAGCGCGAACGAGACTTTCCTTGAAACCTATCGCCGTTTGGGGTTAGAGCCGTTCAAAGCCGCCCTTTACCCCGAAACCAGCATCGCAGCGGAGTAGCCCATATGCCTTTTGAAACAGCAAGCGTAACAGTGAACGAGCGCGTTGAAATGCTGAACGGCTTTTACCGTCACCACGCCGCCATCCCGGTTTTGCGTCAGGCGTTGAACGATCCGATTGTGGGCAACACGGCACTGGTGTCGTCCTTCGGGGCGGAATCGGTGGTATTGCTGCACATGATCTCGGTGATCAAACCCGAAACTCCGGTGATTTTCATCGACACTGAAATGCTGTTCCCTGAAACCTTGGAATATCAGCAAAAAGTGGCGGAAAAACTGGGACTGCGGGACGTGCGTGTGATCAAGGCCAGTGAGACATCGGTCAAGGAACGCGACCCGTTTGGACGGTTGCACTTGGGCGACCCCGACGCCTGTTGTTCCCTGCGCAAGCTGGAACCACTGGAAAACGCATTGTCGGGGTTCGATGCATGGATCACCGGACGCAAACGGTTTCAGGCCGGCACCCGTCTGGCTCTGGATCTGTTCGAAAACGAAGATAACAAACGGATCAAGATCAATCCGCTGGCGCATTGGCGCAAGCCCGACCTGCAGGACTATATCATCAACAACAACCTGCCGCGTCACCCGCTGGTGGCCCAAGGCTATCCTTCCATCGGCTGTGCACCCTGCACAACAACGGTCAAAGACGGCGAGGATGAGCGCGCCGGTCGCTGGCGCGGGGCCGAAAAAGTTGAATGCGGCATCCATTTTCTGGATGGCACGCCATTACGCGAACAGGTGGAACAGTAAATGACCCAACTGATCGATGACACCGGCTTTATTGCCGACGATTGGACAGCTGGCTTTCGCGACTGGGAAGCGGTGACATCTTCTTCTTATGCCTCGGATGCAGGCTACGGGCTGGATGCACCCAACACTGTAGGCGCAGAGCAGATCATACCCTACTTTAACCAGGCCGCGATCATCCGGATAGATTTTCCGTCCTCCCATGACGGGCGCGGCTTTACCATTGCGCGGCATTTGCGTCTGTTGGGTTATCAGGGCCGATTGCGCGCCCATGGCAAAATTTTAGCCGATCAATATGCCATGGCGCGACGTTGCGGTTTCGACGAGGTCGAGATCAGTGATGCGCTGGCGGCCCGCCAACCTGAAGCACAATGGCTGTTTCGGGCCGACTGGAAAAAGCATAATTACCAGTCGCGTCTGCGCCAAAACGCCTAAACCTTGCGCCGCCCATATTCTCGTTATAGACACCCTTTCGAAAGATAACCCGATGACAGAGCTATCCCCCGTGACCACGACCAAAGCCAAACCAGTACTACCCGATGCCCAAACCGTGACCTCGGTGACCCATTACACCGACCGTTTGTTCGCATTTCGCCTGACCCGTCCGCAATCATTACGCTTTCGCTCGGGCGAGTTTGTGATGATCGGGCTGATGGGCGACAACGGCAAACCCTTACTGCGGGCCTATTCCATCGCGTCGCCTTCTTGGGATGAGGAACTAGAGTTTTATTCGATCAAAGTACCCGACGGCCCGCTAACCTCGAAATTGCAGAACATCAAGGTCGGTGATCAGGTGATTTTGCGCCCGAAACCGGTGGGCACATTGGTGCTCGATGCGCTATTGCCCGCCAAACGGATGTATTTCATCGCCACCGGCACCGGCATCGCACCCTTTGCGTCCTTGATGCGTGACCCCGAATTATATGAGCGTTATGACGAAGTAATCATGTGCCACACCACCCGCGATGTCGCCGAGCTGAAATACGGGGCCGATCTGGTAGCCGCATTGGCTGATGATCCGCTGATCGGCGAATTTATCGGCGATAAGTTGCGCTACTACCCGACCACAACCCGCGAAGACAGTCCAAAAATGGGCCGTATGACCACGCGATTGCAAGACGGCACTTTGGCGGCTGATCTAGGCCTACCAGCATTGAACCCCGAAACCGACCGGGTGATGATCTGCGGTTCCATCGGGCTGAACAATGACATGAAAGAGATTTGTGAAGCGGCAGGATTAAGCGAAGGCTCGAACTCTGCGCCTGCGCAATTTGTGGTAGAAAAGGCGTTTGTCGGATAGGAGTGTTCGGTTTCAAGTCAGCTTTGCCTGTTCAAGCACAAAATTCATTTGTGGCAGTCAACCTAACTTAAAGCCATATAGCTACAAACGGCAGGCCTGCCTACTTCATTAGAAATAAACCCGATAAATACAAAACCCCGCCACCAAGATGATGGCGACGGGGCAATAAGCCGTATTTTATTCAATCCCTTAGAAACAAGCCTCGAACAACGCACGGGTGTTCTCGTAGGTCATCTCGACCGGATTGCCGCCGGTACTTGGATCGTTCAGGGCCTCTTTGGTCAACAGATCAATATCAGGGTTTTTGACCCCCAGCTCGGTCAGGTTTTTCGGTATACCCAGACTGTCATTCAGGTCGGACACGAAATTATAAAACCCGTCAAAGCCGCCTGCAATATCCAGATAGCGTGCGGCTGCTTCGATAACCCCTTCAATCGCGGGGCGGTTGAATTTCAGCACTTCCAGCATCACCACCGCATTCGTGGTGCCATGATGTGTATGGTGCATCGCCCCTATGGGATGCGATAGCGCGTGAATGGCACCCAGCCCTTTTTGAAAGCCAGTTGCCCCCATTATTGCGGCTGACATCATGTGGCCACGGGCCTCGATATCGGTGCCATCCGCATAGACCTTCGGCAGGTTTTCCTTGACCAGACGCATACCTTCCAGCGACATACCTTGGCTCATCGGGTGGTAATGCGGTGACGAGAACGCTTCCAGACAGTGCGCAAACGCGTCCATGCCGGTACCTGCGGTGATGAATTTCGGCATCCCCACGGTCAGTTCAGGATCACAGATGACCACGCTAGGCAGGATTTTCGGATGGAATATGATTTTTTTCTGGTGGGTTTTGGAATTTGTGATCACAGATGCACGCCCCACTTCCGACCCGGTTCCCGCCGTTGTCGGCACAGCCACGATGGGCGCAATCGCATCCGCGTCCGCGCGGGTCCACCAGTCGCCAACATCCTCAAAATCCCAAAGCGGACGGGTTTGACCGGCCATAAAGGCAATCACTTTACCCAGATCAAGCCCCGAGCCACCACCAAAGGCAATCACCCCGTCGTGGCCGCCTGCGCGGTAAACTTTCAAGCCATCTTCCACATTGTCGCCAGTCGGGTTCGGGTCGACCTCGGAAAACATCGCGCGGCCCAGCCCTGCAGCCTCTAGCAGGTCAAGCGTGGATTGGGTGACAGGCAGGTTTGCCAGCCCCTTGTCAGTGACCAGTAGCGGTTTTTTTATGCCAGTGGCGGCACAAGCGTCAGCGATTTCGGAAATCCTTCCGGCGCCAAAGCGGATTGCGGTGGGGTAAGACCAGTTTGCGGTAAGTGTCATGAGCTTCAAGCCTTTTTGATGTGATAGGATTTCGGACGTGTGAGGTTGTGATAACCGATCACAGACAACCCGCCGCCGCGTCCGGTGTTTTTACAACCTGTCCAGCACAGGGCGGGGTCAAGATAATCGCAACGGTTGGTGAAAACCGTGCCAGTTTCGATTTGATCGGCAATGCGTTCAGCACGGGCATAATTGCGTGTCCATAAAGAAGCGGTCAAGCCAAACGCGCTGTCGTTCATAAGTGCAATGGCTTCGGCATCGTTTTTGACCTTGATAATGCCCACAACAGGGCCGAAACTTTCGTCGCGCATCACCCGCATAGTGTGATCCACGTCGACCAGAATTTGCGGCATCAGATAGGCGTCATGATCGTTGGGAAACAATGCCGGATCAATCAGCGCAGTAGCCCCATCTGCAATCGCTTCCGCCGTTTGCGCCCTCACCTCATCGGCGAAACGTACATGCGCCATCGGGCCAAGGGTGGTCTCAGGGTCTAGTGGATCACCAAGTTTGTAATCGTTCACGATAGCTACGGCTTTTTCCACGAAAGCGTCATAGAGGCTTTCGACCACATAGATCCGCTCGATACCGCAACAGCATTGCCCCGAATTGAACATCGCCCCATCGATTAGCGTGTCGACAGCCGCATCCAGATCGGCGTCTTCCATCACATAGCCCGGGTCTTTGCCACCCAGTTCCAGACCGATGCCGGTAAAGGTGCCAGCGGCTGCATTTTCCATCGCGCGGCCGCCGCCGACAGAGCCGGTGAAGTTGACGAAGCCAAAGGATTTGGCCGCAATCAACGCGGACGTCGTGCCGTGGTCAAGGAACATATTCTGAAACACGTCTTTCGGGATACCCACAGCATGAAACGCCTGCGCCATACGTTCGCCCACCAGCGGGGTCTGGCTGGCCATTTTCAGCATCACCGCATTACCCGCAATCAGTGCAGGTGCCACCGAGTTAATGGCGGTCATATAGGGGTAGTTCCAAGGGGCCACCACCAGCACCACACCATGCGGCACCCGTTTAATCTTGCGGCTAAACCCGTCACTGTCTTCAACGATGATCGGAGCAAGCGCATCTTGCGCAATATCCGCCATGTGGCTTGCACGTTCATTAAATCCGCCAAACTCGCCGCCGTAACGGATCGGACGACCCATTTGATGCGCCAGCTCAACGACGATCTCGTCGTTCATTTCGCCCACGGCGGCCACGCCCGCTTGCACCAATGCTATGCGTTCCTGAAGCGGCCGCGCCGCCCAAGCGACTTGCGCAACCTTGGCACATGCAACGGCTTCCTTTGCCGCAACTTCGGTTAAAACCGGCCGTTCAGCATAAAGCGACCCATCAATGGGCGAGATACATTTTACAGTGTTTGTCATTGTTAAACTCTTTCAAATCCGCGTGCGATTTCATAATCGGTCACGACCTTGTCAAATTCTTCCAGTTCCCATTCGGCAGCGCGGGTGTAGTGGTCAACCACGTCATCGCCCAAAGCTTGGCGCAGCATCTTTGATGCTTTCAAGGTGTCTTTCGCATCGCGCAGGTTTTGCGGAATAAAGCCACCAGTGCCCTCATATGCGTCGCCTTCGGATGGTGGATCAAGTGGCTCATTGTCTTCGATGCCCTTGATACCTGCGGCTAATTGCACGGCCATTGCAAGATATGGGTTCATATCCGAGCCGGGGATGCGGCACTCAATGCGAACGGCTTTACTGCCTGCGGCACAAAGGCGGAAACCCGCGGTGCGGTTATCCACCGACCAAATAGTGCGTGTCGGCGCGAATGAACCCTTGGAGAAGCGTTTGTAGCTGTTGATATAGGGCGCCAGAAAGTACATGTAGTCAGGTGCGTATTTCAGCAAGCCCCCAATATAGGCGCGCATCAAATCAGACATGCCCAGTTTATCGTCCTTGTCGTAAAATGCAGGACTGCCGTCTTTCCACAACGATTGATGCACATGCGAGGATGACCCCACACGGGCGTGATCCCATTTCGGCAGGAAGGTCACCGCATGGCCTTGTTGCCATGCTATTTCCTTGATCGCGTGTTTGGCAATGGTGTGGTGATCGGCAGTGTCCATCGCAGTGCCATATTTGATGTTTAGCTCTTCTTGGCCTGCCTCTGCTTCGCCTTTGGTGCCCTCTATGGGCAATCCAGCGGCGTATAGGTGATTGCGAATGGGCCGCATGATATGTTCTTCTTTGGTGGTCTGGAAGATGTGGTAATCTTCATTATAGCCACTGATCGGTTCCAGATCGCGGAAACCCGATTTGCGGATCTCGTCAAAACTTTTCTCGAACAGGAAAAATTCCAGCTCGGTCGCCATCATCGGGTCAAAGCCCATCTCGGCCAGGCGTGCGATCTGCTTTTTCAACACCGCGCGCGGCGAATGGGGTATCGGTTGATGGCTATGGTGATCCAGCACATCGCACAGGATCATCACGGTGCCCTCCAGCCACGGCACCGGGCGCAATGTATCCAGATCGGGCTTCATAATATAATCGCCGTAGCCGCTTTGCCAGCTTGTGGATGCATAGCCGTCAGGCGTGGCCATTTCCAGGTCGGTGGCCAGCAGGTAATTGCAGCAATGGGTTTCTTCCCAGCCGCCATCTACAAAGTGTTGCGCCAGAAACCGTTTGCCCATCAAGCGGCCTTGCATATCGATAATACAGGCCAGAACCGTATCAACAGTGCCGTTTGCGACTTGCGATTTCAGAGTGTCAAAGGAAAGGGGGGCTGTCATGGAAAGACTCACTTCTATCATAAATCGGGTGCCCCGCGACAGGACACCCAAAGCTTTATAGTGTCAATATCAGCCGTAACGATACGGACGGCCAGCTTTGACCATATCAGCATTGTACTGGCGAATTTTACCAACGATTTTGGCTTTCAGCGGAGATTCTGCAGCTATTTCGTCCCAGAAATCCTGTGCCTTGGCTTCAACCTTGCCCCATTCCTCATCTGGAATAGTGGTCAGTTTCATCTTAGTGCCGTTGACCCGCAGGCCAGCTTCGCCACCCCAGTACCACCACTGACGATGATAATGGCTGTCGTTCATGCAGACCTGCATCAACTGTTTCAAGTTTTCAGGCAGCTCATTCCAGCGATCCATGTTGGAAAAGAAATGCCCGATCCATGCGCCTGAAATGTTGTTGGTCAGGAAGTAGTTGGTCACATCGGCCCAGCCAGAAGTGTAATCCTCGGTGATGCCAGACCATGCCAAACCGTCCAATTCGCCAGTTTGCAGCGCTACTTCGGCATCTTCCCAAGGGATCGTTACCGGAACTACGCCGAACTGCTCAAGGAAACGGCCAGCAGTAGGGAAGGTAAAGATTTTCAAACCTTTAAGGTCTTCCACACTGTTGATCGGTTTTTGCGTTGCAAAGTTGGCCGGATCCCAGCTGCCTGCGGAAATATGCTTTACACCAACGGCGGCGTATTGCTCTTTCCAGATTTCATCCAGACCGTATTGGTTAAACAGCACCGGTACATCCAGCGAATAGCGTGATGCAAACGGGAAGTAGCCGCCAAAGGCTGTTACTTCAGTGGGTGATGCCATGCTGTCGTCATCCGACTGAACCGCATCAATGGTGCCTTTTTGCATGGCACGGAACAATTCGCCCGTTGGAACCAATTGGTCCGCAGTGAACAGTTCGATCTGCATTTGATCGCCTGCAATGGCATTGAACTTCTTGACCATCGGCACGATGACTTCTTCGGCCAAAGCCGGGCCAGCATAGGTTTGCAAACGCCATCTAATGGTTGAAGCGGCTAATGCAGGTGCGGCCAAGGTGGCCCCGACTGCGCCGGCACCGGCTGTGGTTAGAAACTTACGTCTTGTCGTCATTTTAAATCTCCTAGTTGGTTAGTTACTTAAGTGACCCAGAATGGGCAGTGAATTTGCTCCTGTTGGAGTTCTTATTATAGTCCGTAAACAGCATGAGGCAGCCATAGGGCGATGCCAGGGAATAGCATGAACAATATCAGGGCCAGAACCATGACGCAGACAAACGGCCAGATCGAGCCATAAATATCGCGCATTGTTATTTCCGGGGGTGCCATCGCCCGCATCAAAAACAAGTTATAGCCAAAAGGCGGTGTCATATAGGCAATTTGCGTGGTCACGGTGTATAGAACACCGTACCAGATCAGATCAAAGCCCAGATGACCCACCAGCGGGATATACAAGGGGGCGACAATCACCAGCATGGCTGTGTCGTCCAAAAATGTGCCCATCAACAAGAACGAAAGCTGCATCAGGATCAGAATCGTCCAAGGGCTAAGACCCATTTGTTCGGTAAACAGGTTCTCGATGGCTTTTACCGCCCCCAAGCCGTCAAATACCGCACCAAAAGCCATAGCGGCCAGAATGATCCACATGAACATGCACGATATTGCCAGCGTGTTACGCACCGAGGTCTCAAACACCTGTCGGTTCATCCGCCCCTTCAGCACCGCCGCCATAAAGGCCACCATCGCCCCCACAGCCGAACTTTCGGTCAGCGAAGTCCAGCCGTTGACAAATGGCACCATCATCGAGAAAAAGATCACCAGCGGCAGAACTCCTGCCAGCAACAGGTGGTATTTTTCCGCCATAGGAATTTGAAAATACCAATTAAGCCGATCTCTGATCTTGTATAATATCCATGCACAAAGCCCGACCAGACCTAGAAAAGCAACCGATGCAACCGAGGTTTTGGGGATCACGATGATATCGCGCTGCAAGGCCACAAACAGGGCGACAGCGGCAATCGATATAATCCAGCCCCAGATATTGATCTTAAGCGGTTGGCTTTGATCATAGGCTTTGCGTTCTTCTTTGTCCAAAGTCGGGCCAAGCGAAGGGTTCAGTTTGCAGCGGATATAGATATAAACGATGAACATGCCCGCCATCATCAAACCCGGGATCACGCCTGCCAGCCATAATTGGCCGACTGGTTGACGCGCGATCATCGCGTAAAGCACCAGCACAACCGAGGGCGGCACAAGGATGCCCAAGGATGACCCCGCCTGAATAACCCCCGTCACCATGCGCTTGTCATAACCGCGTTTCAAAAGTTCAGGCAGTGCAATGGTTGACCCAATAGCCATACCAGCCACGCTAAGCCCGTTCATCGCCGAGATGAGCACCATCAAACCAATAGTCCCGATCGCCAGCCCGCCCGAAACCGGGCCCATCCAGACATGGAACATCTTGTATAGATCATCGGCGATTTTGCTTTCGGACAGAACATAGCCCATAAAAATGAACATCGGCAGGGTCAAAAGCGGATACCATTTCATCAGCTTCATCGTGGCGGTAAACGGCAGGTCTGAACCCCCTACCCCCCACAACCATAATGCAGTCAGTGCAGCAACGCCGCCGATCGCGCCAAACACCCGCTGGCCGGTGAACAGCATCAGCATCATGCTGGCAAACATGAAAAGGGCGATCATTTCATATGACATCAGCTATTCTCCGTATGCAAATGGGCCGTTGGTTCACCGGCACGCAGATCAATGCCCCGAATGGTGGCTATGTCTTTTATCAATTCGGAAAAGGCTTGCAGCAGCATCAGAAAAATACCGAGACACGAAATCATCTTGATCGGCCACAGATACGGATGCCACGAAGTCGGGCCTTTTTCCAGATGGCCAGTCATGCCCTTAACGGTTTCGGGAATAGCTCCGAAGCGAAAATGAACAATATCGTTGGCCACACCAGAGATTAGATCCCCGTAGAACTGAAAGAAATGACCTTTGAAGTAACCCAGCGAATAGGCAGTGCTATCCAGCGCACCATATAACAGAACACCAAGATAAAAGATCAGGAACAAGACAGTAAAACCATCCGTCCATGCTTTACTGCGAATGCTCCAGTTGCCGTAAAACAAATCCATCCGCACATTAGCCTTTAGTTGCATCGAATAAGGCCCACCCAAAAGGTAATAGGCAACAAGCGCGAATTGCGCGACTTCAAGCGTCCATTTTGAGGGTACAAACAGGGTTTTCGAGATCGAAGACCACAGCAATATCCCCACCATGGCAAAAATACCGTACATCACCAGCCGTCCCAGGTAATAGTTTACCCGGTCAACACTACGGACAAATTTTGTGGCTATTCCTAACATGACACGCCTTTCGCGAAGATGTTTTCACCCATTTCGTCAAGGCTTTTCGCCAGCATAGCCGCCAACATAGCCGCAATCTTATCTTGTTGCTCAGGCGTTTCGATCAGATCATTGCAAACCTCGATCATCACGTTGACCAGACCATTATCCGTGCCATGCAATGCCAAGGTATGGGCGACCCCGTCGGCACGTGAATAAGGTTGGTTCAATGCGAATTTAAGGTCGGTTTTCCTGTGGCTGTTTTCAATTATTTTCACCGCCAAACGATCATCATGATCGTGGATGATACCGATATCAACATCACGTTTAATATCATTGAATATGCGTGTAAAACTGTGAATTGTAACCAACACGGGCGGGGCTTCAAATGATTTGATGGTTTGCGCCACCGTCTGTTTGAACGGTTCATATATCGTTGCAACCCGCTCGGCCTTGGCCGTGTCTGTCAGATTTTCATTGCCTGGAACGATAATTTTTTCACTGACTGGCCGTATGGCCCCGGGCGCATTCGGTGGTCTGTTGCAATCATAGACAAGCCGCGACACAGTGCTAAGCACTAGCGGCGCATCAAGGCGTGCGCTCAAGCATTCGGCGACGGCCTGCGCGCCTGGGTCCCAAGCCGCATGGGATAACTTGTCCGCCTCGGTCACACCAAGTCCAGCGTAGCGCGCGGGAAAGCGGTGACTGGCGTGTTCGCATACCAACAAAATCCGCGACGCCCCCTGCCCGTTAACAACGGCAGCGGATCCACTAGGGTCATTATGTTCAAGTTCAGAAGCGGCAGCGTGAGACAATTCGAATCCCTTTGATCAATTTTGTAAAATTCTCTTCAGTTATCATCGCGCTGTCAATTTAATTGTGTAAATATTTCTTCATTTATTTTGTTTATGTAGGTATATATACAAAATGCAGGAGGCATAGCCTTGACAGGAACAGTTTCAAAACGCCTACAGGACAAGTTTGACGCTCTTACGCGCGCTGAACGCCAACTCGCCAATGCCATATTGGAAAACTATCCAGTTTCCGGCTTGGGTTCTATCACTTCCTTGGCAGAAAAATCAGGGGTTTCGACCCCTTCGGTTGCCAGATTGGTGCAAAAGCTGGGATTCCGAGGCTTTCCGGAGTTTCAGGTTCAGTTGCGAAAAGAGTTGGAAGCAACACTGTCCGGCCCCATTGCCAAGCATGAACGATGGGCAGGAAACGCACCCGAGACCCATATTCTGAACCAGTTTACCGATGCGGTGATGCATAATATCAAACAATCCCTGGCCCAAATCGACCCTGCAATTTTTGACACGGCTTGCAAACTTCTGGCAGATGAAAACCGATCTATCTATGTGGTGGGGGGGCGTATCACCCGTGCATTGGCAGATTATTTTTTCCTGCACATGCAGGTCATTCGCCCCAATGTGACCCTGATCCAGTCTATATCCAACGCGTGGCCACATTATTTACTGAATGTACAAAAGGGTGATGTGATCGTCATCTTCGACGTGCGCCGTTATGAAAACAGCACTCTGAAACTGGCGGAAATGGCAGCGGCCAAAGGGGTTGAGATTATCTTGCTGACCGATCAGTGGATTTCGCCGGTTGGCAAATTCACAGATCTGGTGCTTGCTTCACGCATCGTGGTGCCTTCGGCTTGGGATTCCTCGGTGTCACCGCTGTTACTGTTGGAAACCATTTTGGCCGAGGTACAGGGCTTGATCTGGCCGCAAACACGCCGCCGGATGCAAGAACTGGAAGATATGTTCGACGAAACCAAATTCTTCCGAAAGTTCACCTAAGCTTAAACTTAGTGGAGGGTTGCGCCTCTTTTGATTTTTCCCGTCAAACGCGCTTTTCCCAAAAATTGCCGAGAATTACTTCGGTGATTTTTCAGCCAGAGCCCCATGTCATTCATCTCAAGCGTGACAATACCGTCTTTTTCATAGCTTGAAAAATAAGTATAAAGCGTTTGTGCCATATCTTCGGTCAATTCGATGTTATGTTTTACTATTTTTCGACGCATTTTCCCATTCTTTTACTTAACTTACATTGGCAGCACAAAACCTTGAACACAGACTTTTCAGCTATTTCAAGAATCCTGTATAATGCTTCAACATGGCAAAAAAATGATGTTTTGAAAACACCTAATCACATCAGCGCCATAATCTCGTCATGGAGTTCATGTCTGTTTCAATCCTAGATTGCAGCGGTTACAATTACCTCTACCTTGTAGTCGGGCGTGGCCAGCCTTGCTTCGCTGCAGGCACGCGCTGGGGCATTACCTTGGGGAACCCAAGCGTCCCAAACCGCATTCATTTCGGCAAAAT